>JAHBXR010000005.1 GCA_019636335.1 Pirellulales bacterium | reverse complement strand
AACGCCGCCACGCCTGGCCTGGACTACGGCGACGGCGGATATGACCCGGACCGGTGCAATGTGGGTGTCGATCGCCAGACCGGGTTGATTCAGTTGGAGATCAAGGGGCTGGCCGCGCCGAAGGGTCCGGAGGCGGAACGCATCTGCCGCGAGGATTTGACCGAGTTGGTCACGGCCTTCGTGCAGGATCGGCAAACGATCGAGCGAGGAATGTTCGACGACGAGCTGGCCCCCGAGGAATTGACGCAGGTGCGCATGGGCAAGATCGTCAAGGAAAAATTCCCCAACCTCGACGACGAGGACCAGGAAGCGGTTCGGCAGCACGCCGTCGCCGCGCTGAACCTGATGCAGCAGGCCAAGAAACTGCTCGACGCGGCCAACGGAGAAGAAGTAAAGAACACGTCGTTCATCGATGGCGTGCGCAAGTTTGCCTTATCGGTGCGCGAACTCGACATCGACCTGATCGACCGGATCAATCCCTTCAGCGAAGCGTACGCCATTCTGGCCAAGTCGATGGGGGAAGAACGCCTCAAGCAGGTGGCGGCGGTGATCGCGGCCAAGCGCGCCAGCATGACGCTGGACGAGGCTCGCGAGCTGGCAAAGCGCGCCTTGCGATTCAAGTCGGAGCGAGGAAGACTGCCATCGCTGACTGCCGTGGACGCGTGGGAGAAGCGCATGGCGGAGGGGATCGCCTTCTTGCAGCGAGCAGCGAGGGACGAGCGCCATGGCTGAACGCGTCACGGACGAAGATCTAGACCTGCTGGGAGAGCTGGGCGTGGACACCGCGCCCGTCGCCAAGGGCGGTCGTACTGCGCGAGAGCAGCGCATCATTGCGGGGTTCGAGGACATTCTGAGGTTCGTCGAGGAACACGGACGTGCCCCACAGCATGGCGAGAACCGCGATATCTTCGAGCGGCTCTACGCGGTAAGGCTGGATCGAATTCGGGAATCGGCCGAGTGCCGCGAAGTGTTGAAGGACATCGATACGCGCGGACTGCTGGACACCACCGCGCACCGCGGTTCCACCACGGGCGAAGCGGAATCCACGGACGAGGAATTGCTGGCTGCACTGGGAGCGGAAGACTCGCCAGAAAACGACGTGACAAAGCTGGTGCATGTGCGCTCGCGCGAGGATATCCGCGTTGCGGAGGAAATCGCGAAGCGCACCGCATGCGAAGACTTCGACCAGTTCGCGCCAATCTTCGACCAGGTGCAGCGCGATCTAAAGACAGGCCAGCGGAAAACCTTGAAATACAAAGAGTACGCCGACTTTACAAAGGGGGACTTGTTCATCCTGGATGGTCAGAAGGTGCTGGTGGCCGAGTTGGGCGACGAATTCGTCAGTGACTACGGTCGCCCGGACCGCAGGCTTCGTGTCGTCTATGACAACGGCACGGAGAGCGATCTGCTGCTGCGATCGCTCCAGCGCGCGCTGTACAAGGACAAAGCGAGCCGCCGCATCACCGAGCCACGCGCGGAACCGCTCTTCTCGGATCTCGAGGACGAGGATGACCTGGCGACGGGGCACATCTATGTGCTGAGGAGCAAATCGGAGCATCCCTTTGTCGCCGAGCACAGGACGGTTTTGCACAAAATCGGCGTCACCGGCGGCAGTGTGAAGGGCCGCGTCGCCAACGCGAAAAAGGATCCGACATTTCTCTTGGCCGATGTGGAGGTCGTGGCGA
Source organism: Pirellulales bacterium (assembly GCA_019636335.1). Taxonomy (NCBI): domain Bacteria; kingdom Pseudomonadati; phylum Planctomycetota; class Planctomycetia; order Pirellulales; species Pirellulales bacterium. Next base: position 272,941 of record JAHBXR010000005.1, on the reverse strand, counting down.
CGTTCAAGCTGGCGAACGTCAACCGGAAAGCGCTCGAAGCGCTGCTGCAAAGGTTCTTCGGCAGCGCTCGACTGGACCTGGAGTTGAAGGACCGCTTCGGCTCGCAAGTCGAGCCGAAAGAGTGGTTTCTCGTGCCGCTCCCCGTGATCGACGAGGCGATTCAAAAAATCAAGGATGGCACGATCGGTGACTTCCGGTATGACCCGGAATCGGCACGCCTCACTCCAGGGTAATACCGTTCGAATCGATTAGTCGCTCACGTTTCAGGTGGGAATCGAGCGGTCCAGGCACATCCTCACGGACACTTTTTGAAGTTGCGCTATTCGATCTGGGGGTGGCGACTCGCGGAAATCCGCAGGCAAGCACCGCGGCCGAAAACGAACCTCGCCCCCCACCCCGCAAGCCAGTAAAGTAGAACAGAAGCTTCCACGACTGGTCGCAACTCTTCGCGTCCTTGGCGCCTTCGCGTTAAAAAACCCCGGCGAGACAGCCAAGCGGTGCGCGAACCGCGCACCAGAAAATCACCATCCGTAGCGTCATCAAGACCCCACGCACCCATCCTGCTGCCACAGCGCAACCGCCAAGCACCGCAGAACATACGACGGAGTCCACCCGCGCAGCATCACCGACGGGTGCGCGTGGTGCGCAAACCAACGCAAAATCCCGCGAATTCGGCCCACGGACAGCCACGAGCCAAGAGATGAGCCAGTATGCCTGTTGCGCATGACGACAAACCCTAACCACCAGCCCCCTGCCCACAAACCCCTGACCACTGACCACTGACCACTAATGCTCGTGATTGCAGGCATGCTCGTTCGTGTTGACAACCGGTAGGCTGGCCGTCGGCTTCGACGCGCCGGCGTGCGGCTTCGGCGGCGAGTTGTGCGGCCCTTCCGCGTCGGTCGCGACGGCCTTCAGGCCGATGCCGAATCGTTGCAGCAGCGGCCAGATCAGGTGCGCGTTCTGGAACAGATACGGCCAGCGGAAGTAGTAGCTCGTGAAGCACTTGGCGTGCAATTCCGAGACTTGCTGCGGCGTGAGCTGCTGATACTTCATCACCGGCGTGTAGACCGAGTACTTCGTAAAGTCGAAGTCGGCGATCTCGTGCTTCACCTGCTCGAAAAATTCCGTGCCAGGGTACGGCGTCACGACGTTGAAGTTGGCATAGGTCGGGCAGACCGCCTTCGCATAGCGCAGCACGGCGCGAATCGAGCTGGGCGTGTCCTCGGGAAACCCGATCATGAAGCCGGCCACCGTGCGAATGCCCAGCCCCCGGCACAACTCGACGAACTCGCGCTGCTTGTCGTCCTTGATCGGGGCACGCTTGTACTGCTTCAACGTGGTCTCGTTCGGCGTCTCGATGCCGACTGTGATGCTCACCAGCCCCACGCTGCGCAGCATCTTGAGCGTCTCAGGACGCAATAGATCGATCCGGCTTTCGATCGAGAACTGAATCTTGCGCGGCAGCCGGCCAATGTGCTCGGCCAGCTCCAGGGCCCGCTTGCGATCCAATCCGAACAACGGATCGCGGAACTTGAACGAGCGGAAGCCATATTTTTCGATGCCGACGCGCATCTCTTCCGCGATCAAAGCCGGGCTGCGGAAACGCGTCGTGTTCTCGACGATGATATAGGGGCAATAGTTGCACTTGAACGTGCAGCCGCGGCTCTGCTGCACGAGCCCGGTCGGATACTTCCAGAAATCGTACGCGATGCGGAACTTGCGGTAATCGAACAGCGACCAGTCCGGGAACGGCAGCGTGTCGAGGTCGCGCACGCTGCCCACGTCGACGGTCGGCTGATCCGAGGCCAGCACCTCGTCGAGCTTCCACTGCAGTTGTTCCGCCTCGCCCCGGATGACGGTGACGTTCTTCATCCCGGCGAAGGCCTCGGGCAGCGTATAGCCCACGAGCCCGATCACGAATACCCGTGCGTGCGGGTTGCGCGAGATCACCTCGGCCATCGTGGCCCGTTCGAGCGCCAGCGTGATGAGCGAGGGATTGAAGACGTACAGGTCCGCCCCCGAGGGGATCTCATCGAGCGCGTACTCGACCGTGTGGCCCAGGTTCTTCAGGATCGCGCCGAGATAGGCAAAGTTCAATGCGACCGGGCGATAGTCGCGTTTGTAACCCCAGCGAATGACGCGTCCGCGCATGCCGCCGCCGCCGGGGTACTGCCCCACGCCAAAGCCGCCGGCAAAATCCTTCGAGACGTCGAGTTTGCGTGTGTCCCAGAGAACGACGTGCATCGTGGACTCCTTCGCGCTTGCTGGAATGTGATTTGGCTGGCGAGACGTTCGCCCCCCGCACAAGGCGAACTAGCGCCGGCGGGCCGAACGACTCCGCTGGTTCTTGCGCTCTCCGGCGCCACGTGGGAAATGGGGAGGCCGCGGAGCCTGCCGCTCGACATGCGTCGCGTCGGCCGTCTCGCGCTCGACCAGGCGAATCTGACCGCCGCGCCGAATCTGGTATCGATTGCCGCGCCACGTCACGGTGTCGTTCCACAGCGAACCGAGCAGGCAGCCCCAGTTCGCCAGCGAAAAGAGTGGCCAGGCCAGAAAGTCGCTACGACGCGACGAGGCCAACCGATCGGTCTGCGCCGACAGGCACAGGACGGCCAGTCGCTGCCGATAGGCCGCGCGGACGAAACCCAACACGCACAGGGCCACGAGCGCCGCGATCTGGCCAGAGCACCACAGGCTGCGATGTCCGACCAGATAAAGGACCATTGCCACAATTCCGCTCGCTCCGACAAGCTTGGCCAGGCTGATACCAACGGTCGAAATCGCCCACCGCGATGGCGCATAGAAACGGCCGATGGTGTACTGACGCCTGGCGAATTCGCTGGCGCTGGCGGGCGTCGTCTCCAAGGGAGACGCCACCATGCAGCGCGGCTCGAAATTCACCTGCTTGCCCGCGCGGTACAGGATCTCGCTGGCGACGAGATCGTCGCTCAACGTTCCCTGCCAGGCATCGCGCAGCTTGATTTCCTCAAACGTCTCGCGGCGAATCGCCCACGATCCGCCCCAAACCATGTTAATTCGCTTGCCGCCGAGCATGGCAGCCACCGCGCCATTGGCCGCCGTCAGGGCATGCTCGGCCCAACTATCCTGAGCCGGAATGAACCAGCGGTAACCGGACGACGCTCCCACCTCGGGGCGATCGAGACGCTCGACCAGTTGCCGCAGCCAACCGCTTGCCGGTCGGGCATCGGAATCGACGAAGGCAAGAACTTCGACCTCGGCCGGAAGATGCTCGGTGGCGACGCGCAGGTTATGGACTTTCTGCCCGCTGTCGGTGGCCAGGCCTGCGACGACCAGTCGCGCGGCGCGGCGCGGATGCCTGGCGATCAGGCGACGAATCGCAGCCACGGCCGAATCGGCTTCGCTCTCGACGACGAGCAGCAGTTCGTAGTTCGAGTAGTCTTGCGTGAAGAGGGGCGCGAGATTGCGTTCGAGCTCGAATTCGAGACCCTTGCAGGGCGCAATGAGTGCCACGCGGCGCCCCGCGTCGTGCGCAGGGGGCAAGCGGAGACGGCTGCGCACGAAGCGCAGGTTTTCGTGAATCTGCCAGAGCACGAGCAGCGTCTGGACCACGGCCCAGGCCGCCAGTGCGGTAGCCACCATTTCGACATACGACATCGGCCGCCTGCACCCTCCTTGATGCGCGCGGTATCGGCCCTCGGCATCGGGGCCTGGAAATGCGAGGCGGGAGAATAGCCGTGCCTTCTCAGGGGGTCAAGGTCGGCCAGGGAAGGGAGTGAACTTGACGAATCCTTGAAGCTCGTGGAGGCCCCTTCTAGACTGGAACCCACCCCCCTGCCCTATTCCCGCCAGGATTCGCCCGCATGTTTCGATTGCCCCCTTTGTCTGCGTGGAAACCGCGCGCCGCGTGCGCTGCTGCCTTGATTTCAGGCGTCGTCTGGTTGCTAGCTGCGGCGTCGATTGCCCAGGCCGAGGTCGAGCTCGTCGCCTCGACCGATCCGCTGACAGCACAGCAGCAACAGGCAAAATTTCACCTGCCCCCGGGTTTCGAGATTCAGCTCGTGGCCGCCGAGCCCGAGATTCGCAAGCCGATCAACTTGAACTTCGATGCCCAGGGGCGGCTCTACGCCACCGAATCGGTCGAATACCCCTTTCCGGCCAAGGATGGCGCCCCACACCGCGACGTGATCAAGATCTTCGATCGCCTGGGACCCGACGGCCGAGCCGGCTCGGTGACCACGTTTGCCGAAGAACTCAACATTCCGATTGGCGTGCTGCCCGTGAAGGGAGGCGTGCTCGCCTACAGCATTCCCAACATTTCGTTCTTTCCCGATGCCAACGGCGATGACCGTGCGGACGAGCGCCGACCCTACTACGGGACCTTCGGCTTCGTCGATACGCACGGCATGGGCAGTTCCTTCCGTCGCTGGATCGATGGTTGGATCTATGGCTGTCACGGCTTCGCGAACAACTCCGAGATCGCCGGCGCCGATGGCCAGCCGGTCGTCATGCACTCGGGCAACACCTACCGCTTGCGCGAAGATGGCTCGCACATCGAGTACTTCACGCACGGACAGGTGAATCCGTTCGGGCTGGCGTTCGATCCACTGGGCAATATGTACTCGTCCGATTGCCACACGCTGCCTGTCTACATGCTGCTACGCGGCGCGTGGTACCCCAGCTTTGGCAAACCACACGATGGGCTGGGCTTTGGTCCGGAGATGATCGGACATCTGCACAACTCGACGGGAATCGCGGGGGTCGTCTATTACACGGCCGATCATTTTCCGCCCGAGTTCCGCGATACGATCCTGATCGGCAATCCGGTGACCGGACGCATCAACCACGACCGGCTCGAACAGCACGGTTCGACCTACAAGGCCGTCGAGTTGCCCGACTTCATCTCGTGCGATGACCCCTGGTTCCGTCCGGTCGATCTGCAAATGGGGCCCGACGGAGCGCTCTACATCGCCGATTTCTACAACCGCATCATTGGCCACTACGAGGTGCCCATCACGCACCCGGGACGCGATCGCGAGCGAGGTCGCATCTGGCGCGTGGTCTACAAGGGAGAACAAGGGAATGTGCCTGCGCCGCGAGCCATGCCCAACTTGAAGCAAATCGCCGCGGCGGAGCCGCTCGTCGCCCTGCTGGCCGATGAGAATCTCACGGTCCGTACGCTGGCCACGAACGAACTGGCCGATCGCTGGACGGAGTTGGCGCCTGCCGACCTCGTGCTCAAGACCGTCGTCGAAAGCAAGAACGCACCCCAGCGTGCCCACGCCCTCTGGCTGCTCGAACGACAGGGACTGCTCGACGATGCCCTGGTCGAGCGACTGGCCGGGGATGAAGATCGGCTGGTGCGCGTGCATTTGCTGCGGGCCTTGGCCGAGCGACCGGAATGGTCGTCGGCGCCGCTCGATATTCGCGCCTTGGTCGTGGCCAGGTTGCAAGACGATGATCCCTTTGCGCGACGCGTCGCGGCCGATGCCTTGGATCGCCATCCCCGTGCCGATCAGTTGGCTCCCTTGCTCGAACTGTGGCGCGCGACGCCGGGCGACGACACGCATCTCGTACACGTCGTGCGCATGGCGCTGCGCGACCATCTGCTGCAAGAGGGTATGTATGCCGAGGCCGAGAAGCTCGCCGCGGCCACCCCCGACAACGACACGAAGCTGGCCGACGTGAGCCTGGGCGTACACAACGCTCAGTCCGCGGCGTTTTTGACTGACCACCTGGCGCGCACCAATCCCACCACGGCGCAAGTCGAGCTTTACCTCCATCACGTGCTCCGGTTTGCCGACGACGACCGGCTGGCCGAGGCGTTCCAATTGGCCGAGCGCTTCCGGGAGCGCAGTCCGGCCGAACAGTTCGAGATCGTGCGCGCGGTTCAGCGGGCCACGCAAGAACGCGCGCTGATGCTGCCAGCGAACGTCAGCGAGTGGGGCGTGCAACTGGCGGGCGAGCTCTACACGACCGGCGAGCACGATCGCGTGCGCGATTGTCTCGACTTGGCGCGCGAGATGCGACTCACTTCGTCGCGCGAGGCCGTGCTGGCCGTGCTGGCCGCGAATTCGACCTTTGCCGACCTGCGCCCCGCCGCCATGGAGGCCCTGGTGGCGATCGACGCACCCGGATCGGTCGCCGTGCTGGCGGGCATGGTGGGCGATCCAGCCGATGCCATGGAAATGCGCCAGCGTGCCGCCGAGGTCCTGGCCAATCTGAACAGCGAGGAGACCCGTGCCCTATTGGTCGCGGCGCTCGCAACCGCGCCGGAACGGCTCGCCGCGCGAATCGCCGCTGGCCTGGCGGGGAGCGCTCTCGGCGCCGAAGAATTGCTGGCGGCGGTGGCGGCGGGCAAGGCCTCGCCCCGCGTGCTCCGCGAACGGGACGTCGACGCGCGACTGCACGCCTCGAAGATCGAGAACCTCGCCGCGCGGCTCGCCGAGTTGACTGCCGACCTTCCTGCCGACGATGAACGCATCGTGCAACTCATCGCGGCACGCCGACAAGGCTACGAGACCGCTCCGGGAGATATTGAACGTGGCCGCGCGGTCTTCACCAAGATCTGCGCCGGCTGCCACCGCATCGGCGGAGCGGGCGCCAAGATCGGGCCCGAGCTCGACGGCATCGGTCAGCGCGGCGTGGAGCGTTTGCTCGAAGACGTGCTCGATCCCAGTCGCAACGTCGATCAGGCCTTCCGCAGCACGCAGATCGCGACGACGGGTGGGCAAGTCTTGTCCGGACTCGTGCTGCGCGAGGAAGGCAGCGTGCTGGTGCTGGCAGACAACCAAGGCAAGGAGGTCCGCGTGCCGCTCGACGAGATCGACGAGCGCGAGGTGTCGAAGCTTTCGCCCATGCCGGCCAACGTCCCCGACCTGGTCACCGAGGCGGAGTTTTACGACTTGCTGAGCTTCCTGCTCTCGAACCGCGTGCAGCCCGAGCCAACGGCCACGAAGCCGTGAGTCTGCGAAGCAGGACGCCTCGTGGCCGGAATGCAAGATCCTCGGACTGGGGCGACGTGCGAATATCGAGGCGTTCTCTATGGCTGCTCGACCATGCTGCACCCGTCGATGCACGTGCGCGCGGTGACGTCGGTACATCCACGCTGGCGAGCGGTGTAAAAACCGGCAAGACTCCGCTCCAACTTTGCCGCCACGTTCGCATCCGAGAAATTCAATTCAACTTGGCGTTTCACACGCGACGGTGCGGCAGAGGTAGAAATGGCCAACCAAAGGAGAACCATTTGATTCGCTTCAGAATACACACGAGCGCATTTTCCAGCTTCGTTGCCCTTGGAATCGCCGTCGTGCTGAGCACGACGGCGATTGGCGATCAGTTGGCGTTTCCCGGTGCCGAAGGTTTCGGTCGCTTTGCTCGCGGCGGTCGTGGCGGCGATGTCTATCACGTGACGACGCTGGCCGACGCCGGACTCGGCTCGTTACGCCACGGCATCGAAAGCGCGCAGGGGCCTCGCACGATCGTGTTCGATCTGTCAGGTACGATCGAACTGAAGAAGCCGCTGGTCGAAAGGAAACTATCTGAAAACATCCTTGGCAGAAATCCGCGCGGAGCACGAGTTCGACGTCGGCGAGGCGCGCCCCGCGACCGATTCCGCGGAAATCGCCTACGAGCGCGTGCTGCGGAACGCGGGCGCCGATCATCCTCGCGATAGCGTCGATCGGCGGCTCGTCGAGGGAGTGCGAGCCGGCACGCATCGCATGATCGACTCGCAACGAGAGGTCGGCGGCTGGCCACCGCTCGCCAGCCTGCCTCCACCACCAGATACCGATGGCGACGGAATGCCTGACGCCTGGGAAAAGGCACACCATCTCGATCCCGAGGCAGCCGCCGACGGCGCGGCCGATCGCGACCGCGACGGCTATACGAACCTTGAAGAGTACCTCAACGGTCTTTGTTCGGGCACAGCGTTGGATTAGATACTTCCGTCGATTGCCAGCGCTTCTATCGCACTCGGATCCGCGAGGCGCTGGTCGGATCCTGGGTTTGTCAGCCAAGCAATGCGCCCAATGAGAACGCACCAAGCATCGCTGCTGCGAAAGACGAGAGTAGAACCCACCAGACACGCGGTTTCTGTTGCTTCATGTAGAACCACAGTTCTGCTACCGAAGCATCTTCGCGAGGCGGCTCGGTCTCGAACGTGAGTCGTTTGAGCGCGGCGAGAATGAAGGTGGAGGCATAGTCGCGAGCCTCGTCCTCGCTTAGCCCCGCAAGTTGGTAGCGTCTCGCGACTGCCAGGAAAGCCCCATCCAGTTCACTACGCAGCAGAATGATCGACGGAATATCGTCTGGCCCGAGTGGGTTCTTCGATTGTTGCCCCATCCAGTACGCTGTCCCTCTCGCAATTAGGACGCGCTCGTCGCGCCTTGTTCGTAATCGATTGCCGTATTGAGATCGCTGGCACCGTCGCGGAGAAATGCGTTCAACGCTTCGCGAATATCGTCGGGCAAAACGGTCGGTGAACCGTCAGTCCGGGGTCGTCGCTCAGCCGCCAATCGAGCATGGTTCATGACCCAATGTTCAACATGGACTCCGATGGCGATGACCAGTCGTTTTGCTTCTGGATCGATTTGAGTCGTCAGCACGGACCGTCCCTCCCTGGAAGTTGTCTTGCCGAGTCCTAGCACGGGGACATTATCAATGAACGCGTACCCCTCGAATAGACCGATTACAGACCGAAATCCCCCGCTCCACCCTGCCGGTTGCCCCCGTTTGCCAATCTCTTCCCAGCGCGCCATAATCCGGGATTCCCAATTGGCCGCCAGAGAGGGCTGTGCGATGGTTGACAAGATTGCCTACCAAGGGGTCACTTTCGACGACGTGTTGCTGGCCCCTCGTGCCAGCGATGTCGTGCCGGCTGATGTCAATGTCAGCACCATGCTGACCAAACGCATCCGTCTCAATGTGCCGCTGCTCAGCTCACCCATGGACACGGTCACCGAGCACGAGATGGCCATCGCCTTGGCTCAGGCGGGCGGTCTGGGCGTGATCCACAAGAACATGTCGATCGAACGCCAGACCGAGGAAGTCGATAAGGTCAAACGGAGCGCCAACGGCATCATCTTCGATCCCGTCACGCTCCCCCCCGATACGACGATCGCCCAGGCCCGCGAGCTGATGGAGCGGAAGAACGTCTCGGGCGTCCCCATCACCGAGCAGGGACGCCTGGTGGGCATTCTCACCCGCCGCGATCTGCGGTTTCTCGAAGACAACAGCCTCAAAGTCTCCCAGGTCATGACCCGCGACAGCCTCGTGACGGCTACGGGGACCGTGACACTTGAGGAAGCTGAAAAGATTTTGATGGCAAATAAGGTCGAGAAACTTCTATTGGTGGACGAAAACTACAGACTGACCGGGCTTATTACGATTAAGGACATCGACAAGATGCGACGCTTCCCGAATGCCTGTCAAGACAGGCAAGGGAGGTTGCGTGTCGGGGCTGCGGTAGGTGTCCACGAATACGAGAGAGTGGAAAGCCTGATCGCCAAGGATGTCGATGTGGTGGTGGTCGATAGTGCCCACGGCCACTCGAAGAACGTCCTGGAAACCGTTCGCGAGATCAAGCAACGTTGGGACATCGACGTGGTGGCGGGCAACGTCGCCACGCGGGAGGGTGCAAGCGACCTCATTCGAGCAGGAGCCGACGCGGTGAAGGTGGGGATCGGGCCCGGCTCGATCTGCACCACGCGGATTATTTCCGGCGTGGGTGTGCCCCAAATCACGGCCATCTGGAACGCGGCCAAAGCGGCCGCCGACAGTGGCACGCCGATCATCGCCGACGGCGGCATCCGCTACTCGGGAGACATCACCAAGGCGATCGCCGCGGGTGCGCACTCGATCATGATTGGCGGCTTGTTCGCCGGTCTGGCCGAGAGTCCGGGCGAGATGATCCTGTACCAGGGTCGCACGTTCAAGGTGTACCGCGGCATGGGCTCTTTGGGCGCCATGGTGCAGGGCTCCAGCGAACGTTATCGCCAGGGGAACGCCGAACGCGGATCCGAAAAGCTCGTGCCCGAGGGGGTTGAAGGACGTGTGCCGTTCAAGGGTCAACTCGGACCGTTCGTCTACCAGTTGGTAGGTGGTTTGCGGGCCGGGATGGGCTACTGCGGCGCTCACTCGATCGAAGAACTGCGAACGGAATCGCAATTCATACAAGTCTCGGCTGCCAGTGTCCGGGAGAGTCATCCCCATGACATCGCCATTACGCAGGAAGCACCAAACTACAGCACGCAGTATGTGTCCGGAGAGGGCGCATAACGCCGCGTGCGCGCTCGCGCCCACGCGCGGGACGAGCAAGCCCACCGCCACGTGGTTGTGGCGTGCGGCGGGACGCGGGCTTCCGACCGCCCTGTTGCTCCTCTCGATGGCAGCGCCGTCGCTGGCCGATGTCCGCGACACCGCCACCGGTGGCCGGCGCTTCACGCGCCCTGTGCCCAGGCAGACGGTCACCGATCGCTCGGCCAGCAACGACGAGTTGGCACGCGAAATCGATCGACAACTGACCGAATCGGCCAAGCCCCTCACGAGCGTCGCCGCGAAAGAATCCGCTCCGCGGGCGCAGCAGTCGAAGCTCAAGTGGCGTCCCAGCCGCGCGGCTGCCGAGGTCGAGACCACCGCGACGGAGAATGCCGCGCAGCCCCCCATCCAAGACTCGGCCGTTCAGCCGGCTGCCTTCGAGGCCCCACGCAAAGCCAACAAGACCAAGCCCGGGGCCGATCCCTTCCGCGATTCCGCGGTGCAACAGGCCGATTTCACGGCGAATGCCGTCGAGCTGTTTCTCGAGCAGCCCACCGATGCCGAAGACGAGCCGAGGCCGGCCGCTCGGGCTCAACCGGCCATTCCCTCGATCGATGATGTTCCGACCGATCTGCTGCCGACCGACGACGTGATGCAAACGCCGCCGCCGATCGAGCGCGAATTGGCCGACCGCCGCAAGGAATATGACGAGCCTTGCCCCAAACCGGACGAGCTCAAGCGGATCGGCGATATCACCAACAACATCACGCCCGAGGCGGGCGAGTTCCCGCGCGAGTGCGGCCTGGGCGACTCGATCTTCGAGCCGCGTGCCTGGCCGCTGACGACCTTCACCTGGAAGGCGTCGGCCCTGTGTCACAAGCCACTGTACTTTGAAGAAATGGCGCTCGAGCGTTACGGTCACTCGACGGGCCCCCTCACGCAGCCCTTCGTCTCCGGTGCGCACTTCTTCGTGACGCTCCCCATCCTGCCTTACCTGATGGGCGTGGAGCCGCCGTGTGAGTGCATCTACGACCTGGGCTACTACCGCCCCGGCAGTTGTGCGCCCTACATGATCTATCCCATTCCCATCAGCCTGCGAGGCGCCGTCCTCGAAGCGGGTGCCTGGGTTGGCGGCGTGTTCCTGATTCCGTAAGAATCGGGCACGGTCAAAGAACTCGACAAATTCAAAAAGGCACAGGCAGTCTTGCCTGTGCCTTTTGAGTTGAAATGTCATCAACTCGAATGGTGGAGTGCCTAGGCCGGTTGCCTATGCCACTCAAGCCCGAGCGTTGACGGCTCAACCGTCGAACTGGCAGCCCCCCATGCCGCATTGCGGCAGCCCGCAGTTGCCGCCGCGCGGCAGCGGTTCGCACACCGGCAGGCTCGACGAGCTCGACGTGTGCGCGGCGGGTACGCTGAAACGCTTGGTCAGCTTCACGCTGCCGCAATCAGGGCAAACGGGCTTCTCGCTGCCTCGCACGAGCGTCTCGAAATCGACTCGGCACTTCTCGCAGGTGTATTCGTAGATGGGCATGGTGAATTGCTGCTTGAGCCTTGTTCCCAGGAATCGATCGGAGATGGTCTGGAACCCTATGCCTGTATTCTAGCAGGCTGCTGAAAAAGGTCCGTCGTGGCCTTTTTCAACCTCGCGAAGTGCGGAGTTGAACTCCGCACCGCTCGCAAAAGAACGACTTCCGTCGCTATTTTGTGATCGCATCCAGGCGATCCTAGCAGGCTGCTGACTTTTTCAGCAGCCTGATAGCCAATCGCTCGGCCACGGTCGGAGGGAACTTCGCGGGGGCTTCTCGTCGCGGACCAAACCGGCACGAGGCACTGCGGTCTAGTTGTTGCGCTTTACGGCCCGCTGCACCTCGGCATCTAGTTCCTTCAGGCCCGCCTCGCGATCCACCTCGTAATGCCCGACGTGGTACTCGAGGATTTTGCCCTCGCTGTCGATCAGCACGAACAACGGCAATTCGGCGCCGGCGGTGCGGGGATCTCCGAATTGGCGAATCAACGCGCCGCCGTCGAGCAGGATCGGATAGCTCAGGTTCATGAACTGCTTCAATTTGCGCACGCCGCGAATTGCCTCCCCTCGGTACTGCGGATCGTCGAGGCGGCTGTCGACCGCCACGCCATACACCGCCAGTCCGTTCGACTTGTGGCGTTCCTGCAGGAACTCGAGGTAGCCCACCTGTCCGTATGGCTCTTTGAGGGGCGCATCTCGGTACTCCCAGAAGTGCAACAGGGTGAGCTTGCCCCGCATGTCCTGCGAGTAGGCACGTGTGCGATCGAGCCCACCGACCTGGAAATCCTCGACCGGCTGGCCTTCGAATTTCTCGACGAGCTGCTCGACGCTGACGGCCCGTTCGTCCTGTCGGGCGACGTCGCGACCGGCTCCCTCGGCGAGTCTTTGCAGGCGCGTGGTCGCCGCGGCCATTTGCACGCCGGGCAAACGCTCGGCGAGGATTTTGCGATCGGACTCGCTCCACGCGGCCGTCTGTGTCCGTGCGGGTCGATTGAGTGCCTGACGAAGTTCGAGCAACGCGTCGAACGCACGGCGCTCGGCGTCAAAACGTTCGACCGGCAGTTGCTCGACGTTGACCAGCTTGAACGACAATTCGTACTCGGTTCCCATGCCCATAAAAACGCGTTCGGCGATCGCGGTGACAAGCGGGCTACTCTTCGACAAGGCCAATCGACGTTTGGTGCCGTAGGCGTTGTTGACCTGCACGTTCCAGATGGCGCGCCCGTCCAGTTCCGCTTCCTCAACAAAGGTGTAAGTGAGCTTGTCGGCCGTCCAGTTCGCATCGGCCATCGCGGCCACCGGTGGACGCAAGAGGGGCACGATCAGGGGAATCACCGCCACGTCCTCGTCGAGTTCGTAGAGCAACGACGGAGCGCGGTCGTCGGCCTCGCGACCGTATGCATCCGCCGTGACGCGGCCACAGCGCTCGATCCAGGGCCAGCCCCCGCGCCCCGCTTCGTCGATCAACCAATAGACGTCGTGCGACTGGTCGTTTTTCTCGGCGACGAGCAGCGTCAAATCGAACTGCTTCTCGGGGGGCGTTTCGCCTTCCGTCGACCGCTGTCGCACCTGCCCACGATACGCGAGCACGGTGCCTGGCGCGATTTCATCCACGGGCGCCGCGGCAAAGAGCGCGATACTTAACAAGGTCAGGGCTGGAATGGGCATGGGCCTTCGGCTCCTGGCGAATTTTCAAGGGCCCCTCCCTGGCAAAGCGGAGGACGGATGTTGCGCGGCTCTCACCTGGGGGTGACGAGGTTCCCATTCTACTCGGCCCAACGTCGCGGGCGAGTGGCGCCCATCGATTCAGGCCGGCTTTGCAGCGTGCGGCTCTCTGCCCGGCGGAGAAAGTTTGGCAAACGAACGATGGCCGAAATAGAATCGGTCGGCATAGGTCAGCGCGTGGTCAGGGGGGGAATGAATCTCCGAGGGTTCCCAGGAGAAACGCGATGCGTTCCGCAAGGCTGTTGGCGTGTCTGTTCGGATGGTTGCTGCTGGCACTTTCCACCCCTGCCTCGACGGATGAAGTGACGTTCTGTCGCGACATCGCACCGATCCTGTGGACGCATTGCGTCGAATGTCATCGCCCTGGCCAGGTCGCTCCCTTTTCCCTCACCACCTACCAAGACGCGGCCAAACGCGCCGCGCACCTGGTCGACGTGACCCAATCGCGTCGCATGCCTCCCTGGAAGGTCGATCCGTCGATCCGCCATTTCTTGGGCGAGCGGCGTCTCAGCAAAGCGGAGCTCGATCTTCTCGAGCGATGGGCGAAAGCCGATACTCCGGAGGGTTCGCCCGCAGATCTTCCCCCACTGCCGAGTTTCCACGATGGCTGGCAACTCGGCGAGCCCGATCTCGTGCTCGAAATGCCCGAGGAGTTCGAGATTCCACCCGATGGCGAGAACCTTTTTCGCTGGTTTGCGATTCCGGTGAACCTGCCCGACGACCGCATGGTCTCGGCCGTCGAGTTCCAGCCGGGAAATCCGCAGATCGTACACCATAGTTTGATCTTCTTCGACGTTACAGGAGCGGCCACGCGACTCGATGCACGCGATCCCCAGCCCGGCTATGAGAGCTTTGGTGGGCCAGGCTTTCTGCCAGCGGGCTTCCTGGGAAGCTGGTCACCCGGTTACTCGGCCCGATTCCTGCCCGAACAGTCCGGCATCTGGCTGCCGCGGCAGGCGGTGGTGGCGCTGCAGATGCACTATTCTCCCACCGGCAAGACGGAGCGCGATCGTTCGCGCATCGGACTCCATCTGGCCGAACGGGGTACGGCGATTCATCCGGTCACGACGCTGCCGGTGATGAACAACTCGTTTGAGATCCCCGCCGGCGACGCCGCCTACGCGGTGCATGCGTCGTTCGTCTTGCCGGTCGATGGCACCGTGATCGGTCTGAATCCACACATGCACTACCTGGGCAAGAAGATGCGTGTGACCGCGATTGCTCCCGACGGGAACGTCGTGCCGTTGATTGCGATCGACGATTGGGATTTCAACTGGCAGGACAAGTACCAACTGCGCGAAGGCATTCCACTGCCGAAAGGGACGTCGCTCGAAGTCGAAGCGATCTACGACAACTCGGCCGATAACCCTGTCAACCCGCACTCTCCCCCCGAGATCGTAAAGTACGGTCAAAAGAGCACCGATGAGATGTGCCTGGCAGGCGTGCAGGTCGTGCTCGAGAGCCGTCGAGAGCTGGCCGAGGTAGCCGGCGCGCTCATTCGAGCCTATCTTACCAAGCGAGACGGCAAGCCATTTATCAGTCCCTTCGAGTAGCAGGCGACCAGGTCCTGCCGCAAACTTTTGCGGCAGTGCATCGGGAGGAGCTTGGTGAGTTCAGCGGCGAATGAGGCATCCCTTCCCGTGGTTGCCGGAAAAAGCGACCTGCTGAGTGCGGCTCGAGCCCTGCGCGCCGGGCGAACCAGTCCCCTGGAATTGGTCGAGCAATCGCTCGAGCGGATCGCGGCACTCGAAGATCGGCTTCAGGCGTGGGTCTCCGTCGATACGATCGGCGCCCGGGCTGCCGCCCTGGCCCTCGGTCAAGAGTCTCTGCGCGGCGCATGGCGTGGCCCGTTGCATGGCATTCCGCTGGGCATCAAGGATATCGTCGACGTGGCTGGCTGGCCCACCCAGGCTGGCTCGCCGCTACGAGCCAGCCATCTGGCCGCGCACGATGCCACGATCGTTGACCGCCTGCGGAGCGCGGGGGCGATCATCCTGGGCAAGACCGTCACGACCGAGTTCGCCAGCTTCGACCCGCCGCCGACGCGAAATCCCTGGAACCTCGAGCACACGCCAGGGGGCTCGAGCAGCGGTTCGGCGGCCGCCGTGGCGGTCGAGGCCTGTGCCGCCGCGATCGGTTCGCAGACGGGGGGCTCCATCACACGGCCCGCTTCGTTTTGCGGCGTGGCGGGGCTCAAGCCGACGATCGGCCGCGTCAGCGTGCATGGCATCGTGCCCCTTAGTTTCCATCTGGACCATCCCGGCCCGATCGCGCGGCACGTGGCCGATTTGGCGCTCGTGCTGCAAGTGATTGCCGGCCCCGATCCGCTCGACCCGCTTTGCAGCGAATTGCCGACGGACGACTACCTCGCGGGCCTCGCCCATCCGCGGGCACCCCGCATCGGTCTGCTCGAAGGCTTCTTTCTCGACGTCTGCGGTCGGGCGATCCACGAGGGAACGCTCGATGCGTTCGAGCGTTTCCGAGCGGCGGGGGCACAGGTACAGCGGCTGAGCCTGCCGGAGAGCTTTGTAGAAGTCATCCTCATGCACCGCCGGATCATGGCCGTCGAGGCCGCGGAGACGCACCACAAGCTCTACCCCGCGCATCGCGGGCAATTCGGGCCGCACATCGCGGCGCTCATCGAAGAGGGGCTGGCCACGAGCGCCGGCGACTACACCGCCGCGCTGCGCCATCGGCATTTGTTCCAATCGCAACTCAAGCCGCTGCTGGCTGAAGTTGACGTGCTGCTCACGCCCGCCACAGTCACGACGGCGCCGGGGATCGACACCACGGGCGACCCTCGCTTCAACGCCCCCTGGAGTTTTGCCGGCCTGCCGACCGTGTCGCTGCCGACCGAGCTCGATGATCGAGGACTGCCGCTGGGGGTCCAGCTCACCGGGCGCGCCTTTCAAGAGGCGAATCTGCTTGCCGCCGCCGCATGGTGCGAGCAGGTGATCGGCTTTCCGCACGTGCCGCAACTGCTGCGAAACCTGTGAGCTACAGGATCAATCGGGCCGATCTGACGTTGTGCCTGTGGCATAACGACCACGCGCAGCTCAGCCATTGCGGCCTAACTTATGCGTGGCGCGGATTTCCGCATCGACCTCGGCGAATGGTCGCCCGAGACCTTGAGCTGCTTCTCGGCAAGCAAGGGGAGGAAGCCGTGCCTCATTTGTGCGACAGCTCGATGCCGAACTCGAGCTTCATTTGCCGGTCCTGCTCGCTCGAGGGATTGAGCTCTTTGAAGAGCAGGCTCGGTTGGATGTCGCGATTGTGCTGGTATTTGTCGCTCGAGTAGCCCGTGAAGCTGCCACTGATGCCGTGGTAGAAGATCTGGCAGATCGGCACGCCGGAATAGATGCGGATCGGCTGCACGGCGAACATCTCGAGCGTCCAGTAGCCGCAGAAGCCGACGTCGCCGAAGCCGGCCGTGACGTGGACGAACAGGCCCAGGCGGCCCACCGACGAGCGCCCCTCGATCATCGGCACATGCGTGTGGGTTTCGGTGCGCTCGACCGTCCGCCCCAGGTAGAGTTGGTTCGGGCTGAGCACGAGCCCCTCGGGCGGAATCTCGAGACGCCGCACCCGATTCGGCTTCCGCATGTCGAGGACGACCTCTTCGTAGGTCATCAACTCGTTGTGCAGCGTGAGATTGTAGCTGTTCGGATTGAGATTCGCTTCGTCGAACGGATCGATGATGATATTCGAGCCGAGTTGCCGGCGGATTTCGTGCCCGGAGAGAATCATCGCGGCAACATCCTGTTCGAGGAAGGAATTCTGTCCTGGATCGCCGGACGAAAGGACCAGCGCCGCCGAAACGATCATCCCGCACGCCCGCCCCGCCGTCAACGAGGTGGCGGCTCTTTCACCCCCACGCGAGGACACCACTTGAGCAGGTGGCAGGCCTCGCACTTGGGCTTGCGGGCGATGCAGACCTTGCGACCGTGCTGGATCAGTCGGTGCGAGAAGGCGATCCACTCCTTTTTCGGCAGTTGCGCGATCAGGGCTTGCTCGATCTTCACCGCATCGGTGGCGGTGGTCATGCCCAGCCGCTGGGTGATGCGCCCCACGTGGGTATCGACCACCACGCCCGAGGGGATGTCGAAGGCGGTGCCCAGCACGACATTCGCCGTCTTGCGCCCCACGCCGGGCAGCTTGACCAGCGCGTCGAGATCCTGCGGTACCTGCCCCCGATGATTGGCGACGAGTTGCTGGCAGCATCCCTGAATGCTCTTCGCCTTGTTGCGAAAGAAACCGGTGCTTTGGATCGCTTTTTCCAGGTCGGCGATCGGCGCCTTGGCCAGCGCCGCCGCCGTGGGGTACTTCTTGAACAAGGCCGGCGTGACCAGGTTCACCCGCTCGTCGGTGCATTGTGCCGAGAGAATCGTCGCGATCAGCAACTGCAATGGATTCTTGAAATTGAGCGAGCAGGTAGCGTCGGGATAATCGCGTGCCAACTGACGCACGATATGCGCGACACGCCCCTTTTCTGCGGTCGATGCCGTCATCCGCGCTACTCTTCGTGCGAGGTGCGTAACCTGTGCAAAACTTGTCGATTGTGCGACGTGAGTCGACAATTCTCAGAAGGCGAACGGCGCCTGTCAAGCAGTGGGTCGCACGCCCTACCGACCCGCGAATGTCGTGTCGAGCGTCTGGCAGCAGGACCATCGTCGCGGTAAAATCCCTTCCCCGACCTCGCCAGGGATCACGGCTGTTCCCGCCTCTTTGACGGCGATTCGGGTCAGGTTCGCTTGGACGAGCACTCTCGCTCGCCTCACACGGAAGTGTGGCAGCCACGCACAGGAAAAATGGTTACGGTTGCGCGCGTCGTCGACCGGATTCTCGAAATCCGTCAGCGACCGGCTCGCGGCCCGAGGAAAGGAAGTTGGCGCGATGGACGAACGCACGAGCGGCGAGACGATTGCCTGGGACGCGACCTCCGAAGAATACCTGGGTCGCTGGAACCGGCTGATCAGCACCACGAACTGGGAGAAGGGACGCATCATTCTCGAGTGGCGCGCCGCCTTGATCGACGCGGGCGCGTCGGCCAGCGATTACTCGGACGAAACCTGGAGCCAGCAGGTGGGGGCCGTCTCGCCGCAACACGTCGGCCGCCTGCGCCGCGTGGCCGAACGCTTTGCCGCCGTGCGCGACGATTTTCAGGGGCTCTACTGGAGCCATTTCCAGGCGGCGCTCGACTGGAACGACGCCGAAATGTGGCTCGAAGGCGCCGTGCAGAACGATTGGTCGGTTTCGCAGATGCGCCGTCAACGCTGGGAGGCGATCGGCGCGCCGGCCGAGATGAAGCCGCGCGAAGAAGATATCGTCAGCTCGGAGGTCGACGAAGATTACGCCGCCGCGCCGAGCGCCGCAGAAACCGCGATTTATCCCACGACCGAGACCCTCTCGAACGACGATGGCAACGACGAGGCACGCGAAGCGGTTGAACGCAGCAGCCGGGCCGAGTACGAATCGGGCACCACCGAGGCACCATTCGACGATTCGTTCGATCCCGAGGCGAGGGAGCAGGGCGAGCCGGCGACCGCCACCGTGCGCCCCTTCGAATCGCTCGCCGAGTTGCCCGACGATCTGGCCGACGCGCTCGAATCGTTCAAGCTGGCAATTCTGCGGCACAAGACGGCCGGCTGGGCGGAAGTCTCGCCCGACGACGTGCTGGCCAGCCTGGCGGCTCTGCGCGAGTTGGTGCTGGCGCCGGCAGGGTAAGTGGGGTTCGTGGAGCAGGCAAGGTGGCGCCGGCTGCCAGCCGGTGTTTTTGGGGAACTCGAGCTCAGCATGGATCAAGTGAAGCTCAATGCACAGGCCGGCGGTCTTGTGGCCCGCATCGGATCTGTGGCATCGCCGCCTAAAGCCTGGCAAGGCGCGCTGCGCTGAGACCGATCATCGCGCCCAGAAAGGCGCCGCCGACCACGTCGCCGACGAAGTGATAGTTCAGGCTCACGAGGGCTGCGCCTTCGGCGACCGCGAGCGCCACCCACACCACGCGCAGCTTGGGGTACGCCACCCAGAGCACGCTCATCGCCGCCACGGTGACCGTCGTATGCCCCGACGGCGACGATGAATAGGCGATGCCCCCCGTAAAGGGATGGAAACCGTACGCGCCGTTTTGAATCAGCGACGGATTGTTGTCGATCCACGTGTCGGGCCAGGTCCGGCCGAAGACGAATTTCAACTGCTCCTTGATTTGATCGGAGATCAAGAACACGATCGCCGTCGTGCCGACCGCCCGCGGACAATGCCAGTCGGGGCGGGCCAGCATGAGCAACACGCCAACGACGATCACCGCCGGGGCCGCCTCTTCGGCCCAGTCGGGCACGTTCGTGATGCGTTTGAGCACGTTGCCGTGCTCGCGATCCCATTGGGCGAAGCCGTGATCGTGGACGTACCACGCCACCGGACGATCGACCCACAGGTAGCAGCCGGTCACCAGGATCGCCGCCACGACCAGGGCGACGGGCAGACCGAGCAAGAATCGCTGATGATGAACCGCCGGCACGCTGTGAGCGTCATCCTGAGAGGGCACGCGACTAGCTCCGGGCGGCATACAATTCGGCGAACTCGAGCACCCAGACATCGACCGTATGCTCGAAGGTATTGATATCCGTCTCGTGCAGCGGATGGTACTGCGAGCGGTTGAAAATCTCCTTGTTGCGCACGGTCCCCTTGGCCTGCAACTCGAGCACGTGGGCAGAGCTGAACGGGCGCACCACGAGTTCTAACCGGCTGAAGACGCTATCGCGCGAGCCGGCATGGCGGGCGAAATCGTCGCGGCTCACCTTGCCCCCCCAGCCCCGATCGCTCACGACCGTTTCGAACTGAAAGCCCGGCAGATACTGCGGCAGCTTGCGCAGACACTTCTCGATGTAGTCCGACAGCTCGAGCCGGTACTGCGAGTGCAGCCGCTTGAGCTCTTCTTCGCCCATGGCGCGTTCGGCACGCGCGCGCGCCTCGGCATCGCTGGCGCTTTGGCCGCGCTGAATCGCCTTCTGCAATCGCTGTTCGAAATCCATGCCTGCGATGAGTCTTCTGCCTTGGACCGCCTAGCTCGATTTCGGCGCGTCTCCCTCATCGCGCAGCTCGAACAGTTTTTTCAGTTCACCGAAAGTCTGCAACGGCTCGCGGCCTTCGCGCTTGGCCTTGGTCAGCACGACGGGGGCCTGGCGGCCTTCGCGCTTTGGGCGTGCCGGGGGCTTGGTGGCCGGCGCTGTGCCGGTGGCGGGGGGCTGCGCGGCGGCATGCCCCTGATCGCGGCGTTTGTGCTGCGACTTGCGATCCGGCCGGCGTCCCGCCTTCGGCGGTCGCTCGCGCCGTTCGCCACCACTCGCCTGGGCCGGGGCCTGCGCCACGGGCTTGGGTCGCTCGCTCCCCGGAGGAATCATCGTCAGCGAGACACGCCGCCGTTCCTTATCGACCGACAGGACCCACACCTTGACGATATCGCCGACGGCCACCACCTCGTGCGGGTTGGGCACGAATTTGTTGGCCAACTGGCTGATGTGGACGAGTCCGCTGTCGCTCAGCCCGATGTCGACGAAGGCGCCGAAGTCGACCACGTTCAACACCGTGCCCGACAGCTCCATGCCGACGGTCAAGTCTTCGAGCTTGAGCACGCCCCGTTTGAAGATCGGCGGGGGCAGGTCTTCGCGGGGGTCGCGTCCGGGACGCACCAAGCCGGCCAGGATGTCGCGGAGCGTCAGATCGCCGACGCCCAGCTCTTGCGCCAAACCGGTGGCGTCTACCTCGCTGGCCTTGGACGACAGACTCTCGACCGCCGCGCGATCGGCTAGCGTTGCGGTCGACTCCCCCAGGCGTTCGAGCACGCGCGTCGCGGCGGGATAGCTTTCCGGGTGAATCCAGGTGGCATCGAGTGGATTGTCGCCGCCGGTGATCTTGAGGAATCCGGCCGCCTGCGTGAAGGTCGCCTCGCCAAAGCCCGGCACTTCCTTCAACTGTTCGCGATTGCGGAAGGGGCCATGCTCGACGCGGTAATCGTACAAGCGGCGCGCCGTGAGTTGATTCAAGCCCGACACCGCTTGCAACAAAGCCGGGCTGGCGGTGTTCAGATCGACGCCGACGTAGTTCACGCACGACTCGACCACGGCTTCGAGCGATTCGCGGAGGTGCTTCGCCTTCACGTCGTGTTGATAGAGCCCCACGCCAATGCTGCCAGGATCGATCTTCACCAGCTCGCTGAGCGGGTCTTGCAGGCGGCGTCCGATCGAGATCGTGCCGCGGAGCGTGGCGTCGTACTTGGGGAACTCCTCGCGGCCGAGCCGGCTCGTCGAGTAGACGCTCGCCCCCGCTTCGTTGACGATGACATAGGCCGTGCCGAGATCGGCCAGCTCTTCGCTCAGCATCGACGCGATGACTTCTTCGGTCTGCCGGCAGGCGGTGCCGTTGCCGATGACCACAACCGAGAGGTGGTGCGTCCGCACGAGCTCGGCGATCTTCGTCCGCGCTTCGGCCCGGCGCTCGGCCTTGCCGACGATATGCACCACGCCGTGATCGAGCAAATTGCCGAACTCATCGAGCGCCGCCAGCTTGCAGCCGCTACGGAAACCGGGATCGACCGCCAGCAGGCGCCGGCCACGCACGGGAGGCTGCAGCAGCAGGTGCCGCAGGTTGCGGGCAAAGACCTCGACCGCGTGCTGATCGGCGCGGTCGGTCATCTCGCGGCGGATTTCACGCTCGAGACTCGGCAGCACCAGACGCGTGAGCGCGTCGCGACCGCAGCCGCGCAGGAAGTCGACATGCGGATGGTCGGCCGGCACGAGCAATTCGTCGGTCGCCTGTTCGAGGGCCGCGTTGTCCGACTCGATGCGTACGCGTAGCACGCGGGCCCGCTCGCCGCGATTGATCGCCAGCACGCGATGGGGGGGCACGCGCGACAACGACTCGCGAAAGTCGTAATAGTCGCGGAAAAGCTGTTCGAGCTTCTCGCGTTCCTTCTGCTTGGCCTTGGCCTTCTCGTCCTGCGGTTGCTCGGGCGAGGGGGGGGGAGCCGGCTCGCTCTCGACGCGCGTGCTGACGAGTTGGCCCGTGCGGTGCAGAATCTCGCGCAGCTTTTGCCGCAGGGCGGCCCGCTCGCTGAACTGCTCGGCCAGGATGTGCCCCGCCCCGAGCAGGGCATCGGCGGCCGTGGGCATCCCTTTATCGGGATCGATGAAATCCTGCGCCCGACGGTCGAGATCGGCCGCGGCGGCATCGGCGGCGAGAATCTCGTTGGCCAGCAACTCCAGTCCGCGCTCGCGGGCCGCGGTGGCCAGGGTCTGCTTCTTGGGCTTATAGGGCAGGTAAAGATCCTCGAGCCGTTTGGTCGAGGTCGCCTCGGCGATGGCCGTGGCCAACTCGGGGGTCAGCTTCCCCTGCCCTTCAATCGAACGCAGGATCGTTTGCTTGCGCTCGGCGAGCAGCTTGAGTTGCGTATAGCGCTCCTGGACGTCACGAATCTGTTCTTCGTCGAGTCCGCCCGTCTGGTCTTTGCGGTAGCGCGTGATGAAGGGAACGGTATTTCCGGCTTCCAACAGCGCAATAACCGCTTGTACCTGCGGCAGGCTGAGGCGCAAGGCTTGCGCTATCGAGACAAGATCAATGCTGGGCTGGATGGCCATCGTGTTGCACACCAGTGCCTGCGACACCGGCGAGAATCGTCGCAACAAGCGCAATAGATTAGGTTTGCTTCCCGGGCAATCTAGGGATTGATACCCGGAGTGTCAAGGATCGTCCCGCCGACCAATTGCCAGAGGCGCCGCTTATCCATGTCTCCACAACCACCAGCGTGCCTTCAAACCCCAATGTCCGTTGCGCCGGCGCTGGAAAGGGGGACTGTGGCGCAACGTAAAAATCACCTCGCGCATCAGCTTGGCGGCCTGCTCGCGTTCGCCTGCCTCGGCCAGCAGTAAGCCCAATTGATAGCAACATTCGGGCTGGCCGGGATAAAACTTGAGCATCGCCTCGTAAATGTCACGGGCACGCGCCGTGTTGCCGAGCCGGGTTTGCGCCTCGGCCAGGCGCAAATAGGCCGTGCCGTAGTCGTAGGCGGGGGTCGCGGCATGCACCTTTTCGAGCAAGTCGGCAGCCTCGGCGTAGCGATGCCGGTCGAGATAGGCGAGCGCCAGCCGGTATTGGGCCTCGATCGTGTCGGGTTCTCGCGCCAGGGCCTTCTCGAGCAGCGGAATGGCGCGCGAGATGCGCCCCTGCCGCAGGTACAAGCTGCCCAGTTGGACCATGTGGTGAGGCTTGTCGAGCGTGGCGACCTTGCGCTCGAGATCGCCCACCTCGTGCCGCCGCACCCGCAGCCGCTCCCAGAACTGCCGATAGTCGCCGAGTGTCTCCTGGTAGATGCCTGGCGCGATCCAGAGCGAGAGGAAAAAAAGGGGGCAGGCCAACCCCCAGGCGGTGTTCACCACCGGCCAAAGCACGCGCGCAAGCGGAGCCGGCAGCACCCCCAGTTGCAGGAGCACCCACGAAACGACAAGCAAGGCAATGACGGCAAAAAAAGCGCGGCGCATAGTAAAGACTATACCGCTGGCCCCACCCGGATGCGATTTGTTGGCCACAATCGCGGAGGCTGGATGTGTCCCAGCATGCAGCTACCTTCTCTGGAGCCTGTTGTGAGATTCGTCGACGAGCCTTCGTTTTTTGAGCGTCGTGGAGTCACCTCTTTACAACACGGAAGTCGTAAAGCAGGACGTGGACAGCGTTGACGACTGCTGGCGATGCGAACATCGGACCACCGTTCGTTCGGCGCGGTGGAGTTGAAATGCTAGACTTGAGCGTCGGCACCACATTCAGTGCCTCGAGCGCTGTGTGCCTTGCGCCGCAATCGAGCCAAAAATCCTCAGGCGGAGTAGAAAAATACCATGGCCATCCCCATGTCTCGCGTCCAAACGCTCTGCTCGGAATCGGAGTTGGCGGTCGTGCAGGCCAGTCGCCGTCCGCGCCTCGGCCAGTTGACCCTGGCGCAGGCGAAGAGTTTCACGCAGCGTGCCCGCAAGCTCTTCGAAAAGTGGCGCGACCAGGAGCGCACGCAATCCCGCACCCAAGCTCGGAAGGTGGGCTCGCCGGATACCAAAACCCGCACCCACGACAAGGTGCAGATCTTCCAGGATGCCCTGGCCAGCCTCGAGACGCGACTGGCACAGCTCACCGAAACGGGCAAGGGGAGCCAGCCGAAGGCCTCTCGCGCGCCCAGCAAGAAGGCCCGCGCGCAAGGACATCGTGCCTCACGGGCCGAAGTGCGCGCCGAATTGGCGGAGAAGGAGCTGGTGCTCAAAGCGACCAAGAAGAGCAAGCAGCCTGCCAAGATCAAGCCGGCTGCGAAAGCCAAGCCGGCCCCGGCCGCCAAGACAAAAGGGACGGCCGCGCCGCGGAAGTCAAAGTCAGCGGCACGCGGCGCGGAGCAGGCCGTTTCCGTGCCCGCTCAGAAGACCCCTGCCCCGCGGCAGCGTCGTGCTCCCCAGCCGGCGCTTTCCGGAATTCAAAAGAAACTGGCCGACGGCCAGATTCATCAGCAAGCCGCGACCGTTGCAGCCAAGCAGCGACGCGTGGCCAAGAGTGGCCTGACGAGTCGCGTGCGCGGACACGTGAGCGCACGAGGTCGTCGAGCGCAAGGCAAGCGCGATAGTCGCAACGCCGAGTGACGCGATGCGCACCCGCCGCCGTGGGCGATTTCAAAAAAAACGCAACGAAGTTGCCGGTCGATGCTTGCCCGGCGCGGTGACGACCCACGCACCAGTGGTGACGCCGTCGTGGGACGAGTTGCCACCGTCGAGAGGCGCGGGTCAGATTCGCGAAAGTACGCAAGGACGAAAGGTCGATTTCATGCAGCTTGGTCTGATCAGCTCGGCCTGGGTGCAGGCGCAGCAACCCACGGTCTTTGGCCTGCGGAAGACCAAGGAGATCGGCTTCGACACGATCGATATCTTCACCGATCCGCTGGAGATCGACGTGCGCGAGCGGCGGCTGATCAAGGACGAGTGCGACCGGCTGGGGCTGCCGATCGTCTCGCTTCCTTGCGTCGCGGTGGGGCTGATCGATTTCAATCCCAGCGTGCGCAAGTTCCACCTCCAGCGGATGCGAGCTTATCTCGATCTAGCCTACGAGTATGCCGCGCGGAACGTGTTGCTGGTGCTGGGCGAATACATCTGGAACCAGGAGGTGATTCCGCCGGCCGAGCAGTGGCAACTCGGCGTCGATAGCGTGCGCGAGCTGGGACGCTATGCCGCGGAACTCGGTCTCGAAATCGCTCTGGAATTGGAGCCGTTTCCGTTGTCGCTCGTGAACAACGTCGACACGATGGTGCGTTTTCTCGACGATGTCGGCCTCGATGCGGTCAAGGCGAACATCGACGTGTCGCATCTCGTGCTGTCGCGGGTGGCGCCCGAGGAACTTCGCCGCCTCAAAGGACGCACGGCGCACGTGCATCTTTCCGACTGCGACGGCCGCCGGCATGGCGACTTGCCCCCCGGGCGCGGCGTCGTCCCGTTCGAGCCCTACCTGCGCGAGATCAAGGCGCTTGACATCGACGGCGCCATTTCGATCGAGCTCGAGTATTCGCCCGAGCCGGAGAGAATCGTCGAGTGGGTCGAAGAGGCCTATCGCGAAACCGATCGATTGATGCGCGAGGCCGGTCTGAGGTAGCGCTAGCGCGGAGTCGTGTGAGGAGTGTTCTTAATCGCGCGGTCGAGCCAGCCCATCGTCGTCCGTGCGCAGCCATTCGGGAATTCGCTGCACCTCGCCCGAGCGATCGATGCAGGCGAGCACGCTGTTGGCCTTGCAGAGCAGCTCGTTTCCGCGGAACAGTTGGTACTCGTGCTCGATCTTGGCGCCGGTCACGCGGGTCGTCGTGGTCCGTAGTCGCACGACATCGTCATAACGGGCCGGGCGATGGAAGCTGCAATTCATGCGCGCCACGACCAGGAAGAGCCCCTCCTCTTCCATCTTGCGATAATCGCCGCCATTGGCGCGCAACAGTTCGACGCGTCCCATTTCGAAATAGGTCAAATAGTTCGCGTGGTGGACCACGCCCATGGCGTCGGTCTCTTTGTAACGCACGCGGAACTCGATTTCGTGCGTGTGCAGAAGCATGGGCAAGGTCGGCTCGGCTCAGACGGTGTCTTGCTGGGGATCTACCGTGCCGCCAGGAGAGCACGCTTGCCCTTGCTCTTCCTCGCGGACGCTTCGGGTTGGGATTGGCCTGCATCCCAACCCGAAGCGTCCGCGAGGGAAAGTTTCCGTTTCTGCGTGGTTATCCTAACCGGCACGGCATCCGTATCTTACGAATTGCGAGACCCGCGACCAAGGCGGATCGTCTACGTACGGCAGCGAGCATCCCTTGCGTTGACCGTCGCCGGGGCATTCCGTAGATTGATTCGGTCGGGATTTCGCATCGTTTTGGCCCCGATTTCGCCCCGCCGCACCTGTTGCAGGGCAGCGCTCGCGGCGCGGCGTTCCACGCACGTACCCAAGAGATCGCGCATGAGCACTGGTGAGGGAACAGGAACGGACTTCGAAACGATGCGCGGGCGGAACTATCCCACGATCCGCCAGTTCACCGTCTTTCTCGAGAATCGCGTCGGCCAATTGCTCGAGGTCGTGCGCCGCTTCGAAGGAAGCCGCGTGCGCATTGTGGCGCTGTCGATCGTCGATGCCGCCGAGTGCGCGCTGGTTCGCTTTGTGTTGAGCCATCCCGAGCAGGGACGCGAGATCCTCGAACGCGCCGGACTGGCGATGATCGAATCGGACCTGATCGCTGTCGAACTCCCCGATGGCCAGCAACCCCTGTTGCGCGTCTGCACGGCCCTGTTGCAGGCCGAAGTGAACATCCTGCAGACCTACGCCCTGTTCAGCCACCCGCACGGCAAAACGGCCGTCGCGCTGCTGGTCGACAATCTCGAGATGGGCATGGAGACCCTGGCCGCCAAGGGCTTTACCATGCTGACCGAAGGGGATCTGGAACTCGACGAGTGATAGATTAGGTTGTCAGAACCGTCTGGAAAGTGGCACAGGCTGCTAGCCTGTGCTGAGGCAGGCTCAGAACTGCTAGAACTCTGGCACTTTGCTCGTCACGCACAGGCTGACAGCCTGGTGCCACCAGCTTCTCTTGTTCATCGGTCCGCGCTTTGCGCTTCGGACGCTTCCGCCTATACTTGCACGCTTGGCGGTCGGCGAACTCCTAGTTCCGACCGGTGTCCTTTGTATCGACGCCCCTCTGCCGGCCCTCAACACGCGCGAGAACCATGCTCAAAATTCATCTGCCCGACGGTAGCGTTCGCGAATACTCTTCCGCTGTTAGCCCCCTGCAAGTTGCCGCCGATATCGGCCCCGGCCTGGCCAAGGCCACGCTGGCCGCGGAAGTCGAGGGCAAAATCGTCTCGGCCAACGTGCCACTGCCGGTCGCGGGGGACGTCAAGCTGCGACTGATCACGAAAAAGGATCCCGAGGCCCTCGACGTGATGCGCCATTCCGCCGCGCACGTCATGGCGCGCGCCGTGATGCGGCTCTATCCGGGGGTGAACCTGGCGTTCGGTCCCACGATCGAGAACGGCTTCTACTACGACATGGGGCTCGAACACTCGTTGAGCGAGGCCGACTTCCCGGCGATCGAGGCCGAGATGGCCAAGATCATCAAGGCGAATGAGCCCTTCGAACGCTTCGAGGAGCCCCGGACCAAGGCCGCCACGCTCTGTCGCGATCTGCACCAGCCCCTCAAGGTCGAGCACATCGAGACCGGGCTGGCCGAACACTCCACGGTGAGCTTCTATCGTCAGGGAGAGTTCGTCGATCTCTGCCGCGGACCGCACGTGCCCAGTGCCGGCGCCATTGGCGCCGTCAAGTTGTTGTCGGTCGCCGGCGCTTACTGGAAGG
The DNA here is from genome assembly GCA_019636335.1 of Pirellulales bacterium. NCBI lineage: Bacteria > Pseudomonadati > Planctomycetota > Planctomycetia > Pirellulales > Pirellulales bacterium. The sequence goes on along the minus strand of JAHBXR010000005.1, from coordinate 244,563 downwards.
GGGACGCCTCGCGCGAGCAGTTGCAGCGGCTCTACGCGACCGCCTTCTTCGACAAGGCCGAGCTGCAGGCCCATCTCGATCGCCTGGCCGAGGCACAGCGCCGCGATCACCGCGTGCTGGGCAAGCATCTCGAATTGTTTCACATCAGCCCCATGGTGGGTTCGGGGTTGATCCTCTGGCTACCCAAGGGGGCCGTGGTCCGCGGGCAACTCGAGTTGTTCGTCCGCGAAGAGTTGATCCGCCGCGGTTACGAGCCGGTCTACACCCCCAACATCGGCCGCGTCGAGTTGTACGAGACCTCGGGGCACTTCCCCTACTACTCCGACAGCCAGTTCAAGCCGATCGTGATGGATGAGCAGGAACGCTATCTGCTCAAGCCGATGAACTGCCCCCACCACATCATGATCTACAAGTCGAAGCCGCGCAGCTATCGCGACCTGCCGCTGCGGCTGGCCGAGTTCGGCACCGTCTATCGCTACGAGCAGTCGGGCGAGTTGAACGGCATGACCCGCGTGCGCGGTTTCACCCAGGACGACGCGCACCTGTTCTGCACCGAAGAGCAGGTGGCCGACGAGTTCCGCGGCTGCATCGAGATGACCCGGCACGTGCTGCGCACCCTGGGACTCGACAATTACCGCGTGCGGCTCGGTTTCCGCGATCCCAAGAGCGATAAGTACGTCGGCAGCGCCGAGAGTTGGAATCGCGCCGAGAAGGCACTCGAGGAAGTCTGCCGCTCGCTGGACCTGCCCCATCTCGAAGTGGAACGCGGCGAAGCGGCGTTCTACGGGCCGAAGGCCGATTTCGTCGTCGCCGATTGCCTGGGCCGCGAGTGGCAGCTCGGCACCGTGCAACTCGACTACAATCTGCCGAGCGCCGAGCGCTTTGGGCTCGAGTACATCGGCGCCGACAACCAGCCCCATCGGCCGGTGATGATCCATCGCGCGCCGCTCGGTTCGATGGAACGCTTCATCGGCGTGCTGATCGAGCACTTCGCGGGGGCGTTCCCGCTGTGGCTCGCTCCCGAGCAGGTGCGCGTCCTCTGTGTGAGCCAGAAGTCGGAAGATTACGCTCGCAAGGTGGAAGAGAAGTTGCGCACCGTCGGACTGCGCGTGACGGGCGACTATCGCCCCGACAAGCTGGGGGCCAAGATTCGCGACGCGCAGCTCAAGCTCATTCCCTACATGCTGGTCGTGGGCGAGCGCGACGCGGAGTCGGGCACCGTCTCGGTCCGCGATCGCATCGACGGCGATCAAGGCGCCATGCCACTCGACGATGCCATCGCCCGGCTGGTCGAGGAGCGCGACTCGCGCAAGATTCGCCAGACGATTCAGCCCCTGGCGGCCGAGGTCACTGGTGCGAAGAAGCAAAGCCACGAGTATTGATTGGCACTAGCGTTGCACGCGGCCCGAGGCGTCGCCGCCGACGAGTCGCAGCACTTCCTCTTTGCTGACGCGGTTGAAATCGCCGGGAATCGAGTGCTTGAGGCAAGAGGCGGCCACGGCGAACTCCAGGGAATCGGCCGCGCTCATGCCGCCAAGCAGCGCGGCCAGCAGTCCGCCGCAGAAGGCATCCCCCGCGCCGACGCGATCGACCACTTGAATCGTGTACCGCCGGCTGAGATGGAATTCGTTGCCGTCGAGGAAGCAGGCCGACCAGTGATTGACCGAGGCGCTCTCCGACTCGCGGAGGGTGATCGCGACCCGGTCGACGCCGTAGCGACGGCGAATCGCGCGGGCGACCCCCTCGTAGGCTTTGGCGTCGAGTTTCCCCTGGGCGACGTTCGTGCGCTCGGCTTTGATGCCGAGCACGTTGGCGGCATCCTCTTCGTTGCCGACCAACAGATCGACGTTGGCCAGCAACGGCTCGACCGTTGTCCGCGCTTGTTCGTGGCTCCACAGCTTCGCGCGGTAGTTGAGATCGAAGCTGGTCGTCAGGCCGAATTGCTTGGCGGTTTCGAGCGCTGTCCGCGTGGCGAGTGCCGGTTGCTCGCCGAGTGCCGGAGTGATGCCCGTCGTATGAAAGGCATCGCGGTCGGCGAGCAACAGCGGCCAGTCGTAGCTCGAAGCCGGGGCCATCGCGATGGCCGAACCGGCGCGATCGTAGAGCACCTGCGAGGCACGCTGTGCGGCGCCGGTTTCGAGAAAGTAGACGCCCAGGCGTCCTTCGTCGCTCCGCAGCACGGTCGACGTATCGACGCCGTGGAAGCGAAGCGAGGCGAGTGCGGCATCGGCCACGGCGTGCCGCGGCAGCACCGAGACGTAGGCGGCCTCGTGCCCGAAGGCAGCCAGGGACACGGCGACGTTCGCCTCGCCCCCCGCGTACGTCACCTCGAACGAATTCGCCTGGCTGAACCGCTGATGCCCCGGCGTAGCCAGCCTCAGCATGATCTCGCCGAACGTGACGACGCGCGCCATGGCCACCTAGCCTGCTGGGACTACTTGAACTCGACCACGAAGCTGCCGTTGTCGGCCACCGGGAAGAGCGGACGCCACTTGCTCGTGCTCGAGCGGAGGGCCGTCTTGGCCGGGTACCAGACGACATTCATCGCCAGGTTCCACGACTCTTGCTCGTTGCCGCCCGTCGAGGCGCCTTGCTTCGGAATGATGTAGTTCCAACCACCCTCGAGGGCCCACTTCGACGCCAAGGCGACGCGGAAGTCGGCACCCACGATGCCGTCGCTGTTCTCGGTGAAACCACCCCAGATGCGTGCTTCGCCGCGGCAATCGAACTGCCGGCGATAGAAGAAGCGGTACTGGTCGGTCACGTCCCAGATCAAATTGCTCGTCGTGCTGCCGATCGGCACGAAGACTTCCTCGCGATCCGAGTTGGCGGCCAGTTCGAAGCCGAATTCGTCACAGGGCGTGAAGAAGACGCTCAACTGGGCACGCAACTGGAACAGATCGGCCGTGGTGTAGTATTCGTCGTGACGCCAGTCGGCGACCACGCCCCACTGGAACCCAAGCTCATGGGGGCGGCAGTCGCGCACCCGACGCACGAGACCGAACGTCATGAAATACTGATTGCGATCGTTGCCGTTGTTCTGGCCGGTGGTGTTGTCACCCGACAGGTTGCTCTGCAACGCCTGGAAGCCGAACTGGTAGCCCAGACCGAACGACTGCCACAAGGGCCCGCCCCAGTTGAAACCTTCCTGAAAACCGAAGTTGCCGTTGCCAAAGTCGAGGGGCGACTTGTAGCCGTGCGTGCCGGCGAAGACCGAGAAGTCGTCGAACAGGCCCCAGCACGAATTGCAAGAACCGCAGCCACTCTCGCACACTCCGTACGGTTCGCACGGGCCGGTCGGGTAGCGGTGCCAGCCATCGGCCGGGCCACGCATGCCCTGGAAGTCCCCCCGCGGACCATTCTCGAAGCCCTCTTGATACGCGAAGTCATCCGCCATCATGGGGCCTTCTTCGAACTGGGCGCGGCGGACGTTGGTGTCTCGATAGGCCGACGATTGCCGGCTGCGATAATTGGCCGGGCGGACGTCTTCGTCGTGATAGACCAGCTCGGTCGAACGCTGCGCCGCCAGGCGACGTTCGGCCGCGCGTACCTGCTCGACCGGAGTCATCTCGCGAGCCGGCGCGGCCTCGCGCGAGGCCGTTCGTGGCGACATGGGCCGCGGTTCCGGCGCGCGGGCCGGGCGGTTCGAACGCTGCTGTTGCTGCCGAACCTGCTCGAGGGGAATCGTCTTCCCCGACGACACCTGGCTCGGAGCCGTGTATTGCGGAGACTTGTACGTCCGCGCCGAGGTGTTCATCACCGGCGGGCGCGAAACCGTTCCCGATTCCTCCGCCTCGCTTTGTCGGCTCTCGGCCGGAGACACCGGGCGATAGCTTCGCGTCTGAGCACGGGCCGAACCGGCCGCCGCCAGTACGACCAGGAGTGTCAGGCAGCAGGTGCGTCCAAGCGTCCGCAGTTGAATGGCCGATCTCATCGGGCTCACCTCGGATAGTCCTCTAGGGATGCAGGAGCCGGAGCGGTGCGCATTGCACTCTCGGGCTGGCGTCTCTATCGGAAGCCCTACAATCGGAACTTTCATTAAAATCAACGCACGCGGAAAAGTTTCGCTAGTTTTCCACCGCAGCTTGCCAAAAGTACCTGGTCCCGGGGCAAATAGACCGCTGGCACTCCTCTTGCTGGCACTTAGGACCGCCGCCTATCATGCGCGGCATGGCTAATGAACCAACCGCCGTCGATGCCGCCAGCCGCTGCCGGGCCGGGATGCGACCACGCGTCATGGTGCTGGCGGCAGGAGATCGCCCGAACATCGAGGCCCAGGCCGCTCGGCTGCGTCCCACGATCGAGAAGCTGGTCGAGGTCGTCGTCTGGGACGACAAGTTCGAAGAGGATCTTGCCCCGCTCGAGGCCGATCTGGCCATCGTCTTGGGAGGCGATGGCTCGATCCTGCGGGCGGCGCACCAGATGGGCTACCGCCAGATCCCCATTCTCGGAGTGAATTTGGGGAAACTGGGATTCCTGGCCGATCTCTCGCCGGGAGAGTTAGCCTCGCGTTTGCCCGACGTCTGCCGCGGCGAGTTCCGCGTCGTCGACCATCTCATGTTCGAGTGTCGCGTGTTGCGCGGCGGAGAGGTTCTTGCCGAGCAGCTCGGCCTGAACGAAGTCGCGCTGCACGCGGGCTTTCCGTTCACGATGATCGACGTCGATCTCTACGTTGACGCAGAATTGGCGACTACCTATAGTTGCGACGGCCTGATCGTCGCGACGCCCGTCGGTTCGACGGCGCATAGCCTGGCCGCGGGGGGACCGATCCTGCGCAAGGACTTGCAGGCCTTTGTGATCTCTCCGGTCAGTCCCCACACGTTGACCAATCGGCCGGTGGTCGATTCGGCCGAGCGGAGTTACGAGCTGGTCGTGACGCGACCGAACGAGCGGACCTGTGCCGTGGTCGATGGCCGCGTGCTGCACGAGTTGGCGCCGGACGATCGCGTCCGCGTCGTGCGTGCCAAGCCCCGGTTCCAACTGGTCCAGGTCGAAGGACACACCTACTACCGCACCCTGCGCGAGAAGCTGGGGTGGAGCGGTCGCCTGAACGCCAAGTCGTAGGATTGCCGGCCCCGTTTCGGCCGCAGCCACGATTTCCCAAACTGAAAACCTCGTTCGACTCGAAAGGATGCGAGTGCGACGATGAGACCTTCTCGATCGATGGCCGCGCTCTGTGGCGGCCTCCTGTTTTGTTTCTCGGCCCAGGGTGTGGCCGCTGAAGGACCGACCTACACACTGCGCTACAAGTTCCAACCGGGCGAAACCGTACGCTGGAAGGTCATCCACAAGGCGAAGGTGGCGACGACCGTTTCCGGCACCTCGCAAACCGCCGAAACCGATAGCGAGTCGGTGAAGTTGTGGCGCGTCGTTTCCGTCGATCCCAAGACGGGCGCGGCCCGCTTCGAGCATTCCGTCGAAAGTGTCGAGATGCGCCAGCAACTCACCGGCCGCGAAGAGGTACGCTACAACAGCCTTACCGATAAAGAACCGCCCCACGGGTTCGAAGACGCGGCCAAGAATGTCGGCGTCGTGTTGTCGGTCATCACGCTCGATCCCACGGGCGAGGTCGTCTCGCGCGAGAACAAGCAAGCGCAGGCCAATCCGAATGAAGGGCAGATCACGGTTCCGCTCGCCAAAGAGCCCGTCCGCGTGGGCGATACCTGGACTTCGCCGTACGAGTTGCCTTTGGCCGACAAGAATGGCCGCGTCGTCCAGGTGAAGACGCGTCAGCGATTCAAGCTCGACGACGTTACCGGAGATATCGCCACGATCAGCGTCGAGACGCAGATCCTCACGCCGATCAACGATCCCGGCATCGAAGCACAATTGGTACAGCGCGAATCGAACGGCAAGGTGCGTTTCGACATGGTGTCGGGGCGCGTGGTAGGCCAGCAGATGGATCTCGACAAGAAGGTCCACGGCTTTGCCGGCGAGGCGAGCGTGTTGCACTACGTGATGCGCTTCACCGAAGAGTTGCTCCCCTCGCGCTCGGCCACCGCGACGCGGCCGAAGGCGGGCCCGGCTCCGATTCCACCGCAGAAGCCCGTCGCGGCCAAGCCGCCGGCCAGCGCGAAGCCGTCCAACAAGAAGCCGCCGGCGCCAGTACGTCCGCCAGGCAAGCCGCAACAACAGCAGCAACGACGCCGCCCGGGGTAGCCGTTTCGATTTTCATCGAGGCGAAGTGGCCTAGGCCGCCGGCCTGTGCATGTCTCGCCAGCGTGCCTAGCTCCAGGCACGCTCGAGGAAGTTGATCCAGTTGCCGTGCATGATGCGGGCCACGTCCGCCTCGGAGTAACCGCGCTCGCGGAGCAGCCCGCCGATCTTTTGCAGATCGGCGATCGTGTCCAGATCGGCGGGCGACTGCTCGCGGCCGAAACCGCCGTCCAGATCGCTGCCGATGCCGCAGTGATTCGCATTGCCCGCCATCTGGCAGATATAGTCGATGTGCTCGACGACGTGGGCCAGCTTGACGCCGGCCTCTGCGGGCAACGTCTTGCCGCGAACCCAATCAGGCACCACCATCCAGGCGTCGAGCACGCCGCCAATCACGGCGCCACGTTCGATCAACGTTCGCAATTGATCGTCGTCGAATTGCCGTTCGTGCGGCACCAGCGTGCGGCAATTCGAGTGGCTGGCCCAGACGGGTCCTTCGAAGTGCTTCATCGCCTCCCAGAAGCTTTCGTCGCACAGGTGCGTCGCGTCGAGAATGAAGCCGAGCCGGTCCATCTCGGCGAGTAGTTCGCGGCCATGCTGGCCGATGCCCCCCGTGGAATGCGTGCCGAAGGCGTACATGCCCGGCCCGTAGTGCGCCGGTCCGATGGCACGCAGTCCCTGTTCCCAGGCGCGCCCCAGATGGCCGGGGGTGAGAATCGAGTCGGCCCCTTCGAGGCTCAGCACGTAACCGATCGGCGTCTTGTCGGTGGCGCCGTTCTGCCAGGCGGCGACGCTGCGTCGCAGGCCGGCGACGTCGGTGATCCGCACCATTTCGCCCGCTTCTTCCATGGCGCGATACCAGGCAAGCTGCCCCTGCGTTTGCGCCCAGGCCGCGGCCTGCGAATGCCAGCCCGGTAACGGATTCGACGGCTTCACGTAGCGCGCGATGAGGGTCGCTACGCACAGGCCGATCTTGCCACGACGCATATCGGGCAGCGCCACGGTGCCAGCGCCACGGTCCACCTTGTCGCGGCGCCCCTGCTCGCGCTCGCGAATCGCCGCGACCGTTTGCGTGAGGTCGCGGTTCCACTCCAGCACATTCATGCTGAGATCCAAATGAGCGTCGAAGATGAGCATCGGGCGAGAGTCCTGAGAAACTAAAATTCAAATAACCGGGTAGCACCGATCATCTTGCGGAATGGGCGTGCCACTAGCTCGCCGTGCGAGTCGCAAGATGGTCGGTGTTGCGCAGCAACAAGAGGATTTGTTTCGTGCGTCGCGACGGTCTCACTCGACCGTCGGAGCTAATCGTAGCGGGGGGCACGCCCCTCGGCAACGAAACAGCACCACCTCACCAATCAGATCTCGATCAACTGCTGAACGCTAGGGAAGCCATACGTTGCCCCCCCGGTGACCACGCGCAGATTGTCGAGAATCTGTGCCTCGCCCGCGCCGTGCGTATGTCCGCAGAGCACGGTCAGCCGGCGGTCGCGATGCTCCTGCATCACGATGCGCAGCATCTCGCCCATCGCCTTCGACGTGAAGTGGGGCAGCCACTCGTCCCCCGAGATCCGGCCTTCGTGCCAGCACGCCTCGCGAAAAGGGGGGATGTGCGTGAGCAGGTAGATGTGCTCGTAGCGATGCAGCGCGGCTTCGAGTTTGGGGCGAGTTTCGTCGGCGGCATCGTCTGCCAACGCCTGCATCAGTTTCCAGCGACGCTCTTTGTTCAGACCGGCGAACTCGGCGATCAACGAATAGTCGAGCATCGACACGAGCGAGCGGACAAAATCGCCCAAACGGCCGTCGGCCCAGCCATCGTGCCCGATGAGGGCCGTCCGTGGATTCAGCTCGATCGCTTCGCTGTGCGTCAGGTAGACGAGTTGCGGGTGTTTGGCCACCAGCGCGTCGACTTCGGCACGCACTTCACGGATCGAGCCATAAAAATAATCATGATTCCCCAGCACGAAGTAGATCGGACAGGCCCAGACGCGGTTCATCTCGGTAAGACGTTCGAGAAGCGAACGCGATTCGGAGATGTCCCCCCCGAGGAGTACCGCTTCGGGATCACTCTCGACGGCATCGTAGTAGAAGCCATTCCGCTCGATCGGCTTGAGCAGGTCGAGGTGGATATCAGTCAACCAGGCAACATGCGCCATCCGGAAATCTCGGTCTCTGCAATCAGCCTGGTTCGATACGACATTCGAGCCGCCGGCCGGCGGCACTCGAACGATAAATCACATCGATCAAATCTAGCACGGCGACCGTCGATTCGGGCGTATTCCGGGACTGTCGGCCGGTCGAGTTTTTCTTTTCGGCCGCATCGTACCAGTCGCGCAAAAGATCCAACGTGCGGACGCCGCCGTAGCAGGCCGTCGCATCGGCCGGCAGGGTAAAAGATTCGTCCATGGCGTCGAACCGCGGCTCTTGCTCATCGCAGGTGCTCGGCAGAAGGAATCGCCCGATCGGTCGTTGCCTCGTCGAGCAAGCCCTGCGCCCTGGCCGCGGCAACCGCCCGCTCGAGCCGCTCGGCCTCGAGCCGGGCGAGGCGGATCCACTGCTCGAGCAGGATGACCTTACTGTCGACTTGGGCGCACAGTGCGCGCGCCGTCTCGTGGAGCTGCGCTTCGTACGCTTCGGCCGAACTCGATTTCGCCCCATGATTTGCCGGTGCGAACGACGACAGCTCCGAACGTGCTGGAGCCTCGTTGGCAGGCCGGGACCGTGCCATGCGTCGCCAGGCCAATCGTAAAAACACGGTGACGAGCAGGGCCATGCCCGCCGTCATCAACAGCGATGGCTGAGCGAGTTGTTCCCAGTTCGGCACGGTACGACTCCGTTCGCGCGGCTTACACGCTCTCCGGGTTGAAGGCCCGCCGCGCCGCTTGATCGACCTCGGCCAGGGCGATGCCGCGTTCTTCCGCGATACGGCGGCAGGCCTCGTACTCGGGCGTGAAGCGAGGCGATTCGCCGGGCAGGCTGGCCAACTTCCCTGCGACCATGCCCCAGGGGGTCTCGACCTGGTGCGGTCGACGGTCCAGCTTATGACGGCTGGCGAGCCAGCGGCGAATGCCGAGCGTGCAGGTTTCGCGAAAGACGATCGACTCGAGCTTCGCGATCTGTGCCTGCTGGCAGAGGATCGTCAGCTTGACGCCGGGCCGATTCTTCTTCATCTGAATGGCCGAGGTATAGACGTCGAGCGCGCCCTTCTCGAACAGCGCGCCGACCGTGTGTCCGATCACCTCACCCGGCACGTCGTCGAGATTCGTCTCCAGGATCCAGATTTCGTCGGCGGCGGGGGCTGTAACGCTCTCGCCGACGAAGAGCCGCAACAGGTTGCCCTGTTCCTTGAGATCCTTCGTTCCGGCGCCATAGCCGATCCGCTCGATCTTCATGGCCGGCAGTGGGCCAAACTCGTCGACGAGCGTGGCCACGATGGCCGCTCCCGTCGGTGTGGTCAGCTCGCACTCGATATCGCAGGCCGCCAGGGGAATGCCGCTGAGCAGTTCCGCCGTCGCGGGGGCCGGCACACTGCAACGACCGTGTGCAATCTCGATCGTGCCACGCCCCGTCGGCACGGGCGAACAGACGATGCGATCCACACCGAGGAGATCCCAACCGATCGCGGCCCCCACGATATCGGCGATCGAATCGACGGCGCCCACTTCGTGAAAGTGAACTTTACGAATCGTCGTGCCGTGGACTTTTGCCTCAGCCTCCCCCAACCGGGTAAAGATGCGTTTGGCCAGATCTTGCTGTCGCGCCGAGAGCCGGCTGCGATCGATCATGTCGGTGATGTGGTGCAAGTGGCGGTGCGCGTGTTCCGGCTCGTGCTCGACGGTGATGTGCGTGGCTCGAAAGCCGTGGCGTTTGACTTCGTTGGCCACCAGCCGGCAACTGGGCAGCCCCAGCGAATCGATGCCGTCGGCGATCGCGGCCAGTTCGACCCCAGCGTCAACCAAAGCTCCCAGGGTCATGTCGCCGCTGATACCGCTGAGGCAATCGAGATACGCAATTCGAGACATGGTTCCGCCGGTTGTGTAAGAATCTGCCAGTACCGCTAGCATCGCGCTGGCGCGCGACCCCCCGACGCCGACAAGCTACCAGCGCCGCGGCGGCTGGGGCAAGGCGGGCCGACGCGCGGCTCCTCTCCAAGAATGAGCCTCGCGCCCGGCGAGATTGACCCTGTTTCGCAGCCTCGCTACAGTGCCACCCCCGTCGCACGGCAAGAGAACGTGCGCGCCAAGTAACCCTCGCGCAGGTTCGCGTGGATGGCCATCACCCCGACACGCAAGAACAAGGCCAAAGCGACGCCACCGCCTGCTCCGTCGGGCACCCTGCCCGCTCGGATGCGCGTCCTCTATATCAGCGGTGCGCAGCGCACCGGCTCCTGGTTGGCCGAGGCCTTCGCCTCGGACAGCGCCTCGGAAGTGCTCCTCGAGGAGGCCGCCGGCGCGACTGCGGGCGTGACGCGCCTGCGCGAAGAGGCGTTCGACGCCGTGCTCATCAGCCACGAACCGGGGCAGCTCGATGCCTTGGAACTGATCGAGGGGTTGCGCGGCGGCGGCGCCGATGAGCCCGTGATCGTGCTCGGCGCGCAGAGCGAGCAGGAAATGGCGGCCCTCTGCTTCGAGGTCGGCGCGGACGCTTATGTGTGCGTCAACACGACCATGACCCGCACGTTGATCTGGCTCGTGGCGCGGGCGACCGAGCGGCATCGGCTCGTGCAAGAGAATCACCGGCTCAAGCAGGCCGAGCTGCAGCGTCTGCGACAAGAGCACAACGAGGCGGAACGCCTGTTGGCCGACCAGCGGGCACTCGTCGACGAGCTCGAGCATCTGGCCGCCGAAACCCAGACGCCGCGACGACCGAACAACACACGCTCGGGCGATGCCGCACCGATCTTGCCGACGAGTCTGATCGTCCACTACCGCGAGCTGTTGCGCGCCTCGATCATCATGGGCTCGGGCAGTCTGGCTGCCGAAATGACGTCGCTGGCAGATCTGCTCGCCTCGGCGGGTCTTACGGCTCCGCAATGCCTCGAACTGCACGTGCTGGCGCTCGAAGAGGTCTTGGCGGGGCTCGGCAGCCGCAGCTCGCGCCACGTGATGAATCGTGCCGATCTCCTGGTGCTCGAGGTCATGGTGCATCTTGCCGAGGGCTATCGCGCCCGGTATGAACAGCTAGACGTACCGGCCGAACAACGCTGGTTGCCAGGTTTCGCTGCTTAGCGCTGACACGCGCTCGTGCGGATATCGAGCCCGTCTTTTCTGAGTGCAACAGTCATGAACGACGACGACACGCGCGTGGCCGAACTGCGTGCCCTGGTGCGCGAGTTCGTCGACCAGCGCAACTGGCGACAGTTCCACACGCCGAAGAATATCTCGATGGCGCTGGCCATCGAGGCGGCGGAGCTCATGGAACACTTTCAATGGCTCGAACCGGCCGAGTCGCGCGCCGTGGCCGCCCAGCCGGAGAAACTCTCGGCCGTGGCCGAGGAACTGGCCGACGTCCTTTGTTACGCTCTGGCCCTGGCCAACGAGTTGGGCATCGACGTAGCCCGCGCCATGTCGGAGAAGATGGTGAAGAATCGCCGCAAGTATCCCGTCGAAGAGTTCCGCGGCCGCTACGGCCCCGAGGACGTACGGGAGCCGAACTAGCAACGCTTGCCGGCACGTGCTGCGCTAGCAGTCTTTTGCCGGCGCCAACCATCGACCAGGTCACCTAGATCTGGCGATTTGCCGTCGCGGCGGCCACCCCGGCTCGCTCTTCGCGCAACTGACCTTTGCCGCCTCCCGCCGTTTTGGTACACGTCACGCCCGCGCGCTTCCAGGCGTTCGCCGGTTGTGAGGGCGCGGATTCACTTCTTCGATTGCAAGGGCGATCCATCGGTCCGTCGCCGCGCCTTCACGCGGCGAACCAAGGCGACCGATGCGACACATCCCGTTCGGGGAGAGGCCGATGAAACGGATCGTGCTACGGGTATCCGCGTTGACGGCGGTGGTCGTCTTGGGAGTCTTGGCGATTGCGCAGGCTCAACGCAGTCTGCAAGCGCCTGCCGATCCGCAAGAGATTGCCGACGCCGATGCCTCGGCCGACGCCGCCGAATTGGGCGACGAGGCCCTCGAACCGATCCAAGCCCTGGACGCTTCGTCGCTCGAGAGCAACGTGGCGCGTCCGGCTTCGCGTTCGACGGCACGCTACGCAGAACCAGTCGAGGACGATGAAATTCCCGCCGCGCACGATGCTCTGGGCATCGTCCCGCCGAGACGCGTGGTGCAGGTCGGCTACCAGGAAGTTCCCGATGCCGCGGGCGTTTCCGATCCCTTTGGCCCAGCGCCGACCGCCGTGATTCCGGCGCAAGCCGAAGTGCCTCTGAGCGACGAGGAGTATGCGGACGAAACGCAGCCCCCCGCGGAGTTGCCCGGCGAGCCGTTCGCCACGTCTGCCACGGCACCTCCGGCCGATCCCTACGCGGCCGAGTCGCAGCCCGAAGATCCCTACGCCGAACCAAGACCGAACAGCTTGCGCGAGCCACAGCCGGCTGCCGCGCGGACGTCACAGCCTCGCTATGCCGATGTTCAACCCCGCTACGCGGAGCCAGCGGTTGCCGGGCCGGCCGACGCCGATGTTCCCGTCGCGGAATCGGCGGCCGTTGCGCCGCCGGTCGAGGGGTCTCCCATCGATCCCGCCACACCGCGCGCGGCTCCTTCTGCCACCACTCGGCCGCGCGGCTTCGATGCCTTTGATGATCTGCAACCCGCGGCGGCCCTGCCGGCGGAGGCCTCGTCGCAATCTGGCTCGCGCCTCACGGGGTTCGAACGCGATCAGCAACTTCCCCCCGTCACCGGCAGTAGCGGCGCGCAGGGCTCGGGGCGTCCCGGTCCCCAGGAACGCGAAGGGAGCCAGGCCCCGGCGCTATCGATCGAAAAGATCGCTCCGGCCGAGGTTCAAGTCGGGCGTGCGACGACGTTCAAAGTCGTGGTGCGCAACGTGGGCGACGTGCCCGTGCATGGTGTCGAGCTACACGACGAAGTTCCGCAAGGCGCGGAACTGGTGAGTACGACTCCGCCGGCTCAGGTCGGCGCCGCCGGCGAGTTGGTGTGGGGACTCGGCGCGATGCGCCCGGGTGACGAAACGTCGGTCGAGATGCAGATCATTCCTCGCGCCGAGGGAGAGATCGGCTCGCTGGCGACCCTCCGCTTCCATGCTGATGCGTCGGTGCGCACCGTGGCCACGCGGCCCGAGTTGGTGCTCGAGGTGAAGTCCGCCCCCGACGTACTCGTGGGAGAGGATGCCGTCGTGACGATTCGCGTGGCCAACGAGGGGACGGGCGCGGCGACCGGGGTCGTCGTCGAGCAGGCCTTGCCGCAGCAATTCGCACATCCCTCGGGCGCCCAGATCGAGTACGAAGTGGGCGATCTCGCGCCCGGCGAATCGCGCGAGGTGCAATTGATGCTGACCGCCGCGCGCCCCGGACCGACGGCCAACCGTATGCTGGCCCGCGCCGACGGCGATTTGCGCATCGAGGACGATTGGCAGATCGAAGTAGTGGCCCCGGCGCTGCAGGTGGCGCTCGACGGAGCGAAGCGCCGTTTCCTCGAACGCGAAGCGACTTACAGCGTAATCCTCTCGAATCCCGGCACGGCGCCGGCGAAGAACATCGAGCTGATGACTTATTTGCCGGCAGGCTTCAAGTTCGTCTCGGCCGACAACTATGGTGAGTTCGATCCGCAATCGCGCGCCGTACACTGGTCGCTCGAAGAACTGCCGGCCAACGAGTCGGGCAGCGTTTCGTTCACCGCGGTACCGATCGAGGCCGGCGATCACAAGCTGCTGATTCAGAGCCGAGGCGACCGGGGGCTCGCCGCCGAGCGCGAAGAGAACATTCAGGTCGAAGGCATCCCGGCCGTCTTGTTCGAGGTCGTCGACGTGGCCGATCCGATCGAAGTCGGCGGCGAAACGACGTACGAGATCCGCGTCGTCAATCAGGGCACGAGCAAAGCGACCAACGTCCAGGTGCGCGCGATCCTGCCCGAGGAGATGAAGGCCGTCGGGGCCGAAGGACCGACGCGTCACCTGTTCGACGGTCAGACGGTCACCTTCGACAGCCTCTCGCGACTCGCTCCCAAGGCCGATACGACGTATCGCATTCGGACGCAGAGCCTGCGGCCGGGCGACCTGCGCATCAAGGTACAACTGCTGACCGACGATTTGCAATCGCCGGTCACCAAGGAAGAAAGCACGCGCGTCTTCGCCGTCGAGTAAGACACTCGACGCTCGCTCTTAGAACACCGTGCCGACGTTCGTATAGCTGACCGAGGTCGAGAAGGGCACGACTCCGTAGACGCCTCGCGTGAAGACGAGGTTGATCATGTCGTCGAAGACCAGGACCGGGCTCTTCGGCACGACGACCAGATCGGTATCGTTGAGCCAGATCTCGTCCGCCGGGCAGGGCTTCTTGCCGTAGAGCGCCCCGCGCAGATCGAGCATCGTGGCCATCAACCGCCAGTCGTCGCCGCGGCGGAAGATCACCACTTGCCGCAGATTGGCGCCCACGTTCCAGCCCTTCGCCAGGGCAATCGCCTGCATGACCGTGGTGGGCGCTTCGAGCGTGAAGCGACCCGGCTCCTTCACTTCGCCCAGCACGTAGCAGTAGCGGGGGGCACGCTCCTGCAGCACGGGCGTGATCTCCATGCCGTCGATCTCCTGCGCGTAACGCTCGTTCAACTCGCGGCGCGCCTCGTCGAGCGTCAACCCATGCACCGGCACCGAGCCCAGCACGGGAAGCTGGATCGTGCCTTCCGGGGTCACTCGGACGCGAATATTCTGACCACCCTGCCCTGCCCGCGCATCGACCGCGGCGCGAAGGTCTTCGAGCTTCGTATTGACCTTGAGCGGCGTGACCGTGATCGCCGGCTCCTTGTAGTATTTCATGTAGAGCTTGTTCAGCTCTTCGGTGAGCTGCGTCACGGTCAGCCGGGCCGCTTTGACCTGGCCCAGCAAACGCAGGGTGATCGTGCCGTCGGGCTGAATGACCAGCTCCCGATTCAGTCCTTCGTCGGTGAACGATTCAACGTCGACGATATCCCCCACGTTGAGCCGGTACGGTTCGGGGCTCTCATTGCGCGTGACGCGATAGACGAATTCCAATCGGTCGTCGACGCGCAGGCGATACTCGGGCACGTGCGGAATACGATCGTGGCCGACATATTCACCTTGGGCATAGACCTGGAACGGCACGATGCTCGTCGCCTTCCAGCCGAACTCGCCGCAGTTGCCCCCCTCGGCACAATCGATACCGGTGATGCAATGCGGCTGCGCGGGAGAAAGGTATTGCACCGGGACGAGTTGCCAGTCGGTGCGAGTGAAGGCAACGTCTTCCGCCGTGGTCGACTCTGGCTCCGCCGAAGCAGGTGCCTGGGCGATGGCGCTCGGGACACGCGGCGCGAACAAGCCATAACTCAAAGCGGCACAGCCTGCGGCTGCCAGCAGCAGGAATCCGCCGCGCCGCCCCCATCCGTGGCGTGCCGCCCTTTGTTGTGCTGATTGCAAGGTTCTGTCATCCATGAGAGCAGTTTCTCGTACCGGCTATTTGCGGTCGTTGGTGTTCTTGTTCGCGGTCCAGGGCAAGATGCGTTCGAGCACCGGGGTCTCGCGCGACTCGGGAATCGGCTTGAGCCGTTCCTTTTCCCCGGGCGTGGGGCGTTTGGCCGTTTGCGATGCGCCCCCTGAGAACTCGCTCGGATCGACCCATCGCACGGCGTTCGGCTCGGTCGCCGCGAGCTCCGCTTCGCTCGATTTGGTCCCTTGCCTGGCGAGCAGTTCCCCTCGCTGGAGCGCCTGATCGGCAAGCTGAGGTTCGCCCAGTTGCCGATGCACCGCCGAGAGGTTCTTCCACGTTTGGGCCTGAGACTGTTGCGACAGGCTGTGCTGGAACGCCTCGCGAGCGTCGGGCAAACGTCCCAAGCGCACGAGCAGCACGCCAAGATCGTTCGCCGCCAGGAAATTGCGCCCGTCGATCAGTAGGGCGGCCTGATGGAAGACCATCGCCTTGGGCTCGGGCGCCTTGACGTTCGTCGAAGGCTGCCGCGCGAGCGAGGCGTGGATCTTGCCCAGGCCGTAGAGCGCCATCGACGCCACCGGCTCGCCATCCCCCGCCAGCGCGAGCTGCTCTTGAGCGTAGGTGTAATACTGTTGCAAGGCCACGGTGACGGTCATGTTCGACGCATCTACGCCGTGCAACACCGGCGTGCGGTGTCCGGCAATGGCATGTTCGACGTCGATATCCGCCTCGACACGCGAACCGTTGGGGAATAGCGAGTCGGCTTCCTCGAGGGCTCGCAGACCGGCAGCCAGCGCCTGGCTATGCCGGTTCGTGTGCTGTTCGGTGTCTTTGGCCTGGGCCAGCAAGCGCACCGTGCTGATGAATTCGCTCCGCGCCGCGAAGAGCGCACCACGTTGGGCGAGCGAGAAGCCCCCTTGCACGCGTGCAAAGGCCAGTCGCGAGACTGCTTCCATCTCGGCCGTACGCTGGGGCGCCGCGCCAGGAATCGGGCGCGCCACCGGCGCCGACGCGAGCGGACGCGCCGGCGGTGGGCTCTCCGGAGGAGACGCGAGTGGCGCAACCGGTACGTGCGGCGCTGCTGGGACAGGCGCCGAGGCCTGCTGCGGCAAGGGCGCCTCGGGGGCAAACTCTGGGATACCCTCGGTCGGCGGCAGCGGGACCAGCGTCGACGGCCAATGCGAGTCGGGGCCATCCGACTCGGGCGTCAGCAGGATCGGATTCCGCGGCGCGAGATCGTCTTGATCGAACGGCGTTTCCTCCGCCGCCGGTGCCGGTTCGTCGATCGGTCGAGAGGGGACGAGGACGGGCTCCTCGACGTTCTCCTGCCCGATGAAGTCGGGCACGTTGGCCGGCATCAGTGGGGGATCGGAGAGTTGAGGGACCTGATCGAGTGTGGGTTCCGCCAGCGGCGCATCGATCGGCGAGACATGCTCCTGCTCGACCGTGTGGGCTGCCGTTGGCGGTGCGGTCGGCACGGCAACCGGATCGGGGAACGCGTCGTACGGGATCTCGCTGGGCAGCAGCGATTGCGGCGCGTCGACCTGTTGCTCGGGCGCGGGCACGACGAGCGGCGCCGCCGCCGTCACCGGCGCACGATGCGCCGGTGGCGTCGGAGGCGCCAGCGGAGCGGACCGGCCGCGAGCATCGGCGAGGCGTTGCTCGAGGGCCCAGTCGCGCGGGGCGGGAGGAATACGCATCACCGGCGTCCCCTGCTCGGCCGGCTGGCCGGTGGCGGGGGGAGGAGTCCAGATGCCCACGGTGTCGTGAGGAGCGGGCGCCTCTTCCACGTCGGGCAACTCCGTGGCGAATCCGCGATCGGTGGGGGGAAGGATGAGCTTGGCGACCGGCGTCGCGGGGGCCGGTTGGGAATATTCGGAGATCGGCTGTGCCGGCTGCACCACGAAGACCGAGTGGGGCAACGCCTCACGCGCGGCAACCGGCGAGACGTTCAACTCCGCGTCGGAGACGCGCGAGCACTCGTCGGCGTAGGCGATGGCCATCGCCAGTTGATCGTCGCTGGCCAGGCGTCTTGGCTCGGCGCTCGATATCGACCGAGGCACATGGAACTCGCCCGACGCGTCGTACGAGGTGGCCTGGTCCGATGCAGCGCCGCAGCCCACGACCATCGCGAGGCCGAGGGCACTGGACCCGGTGAAAAAGGCGCGCAACAGATACCGCATGGCTCTAGGCCCCAATCCGTGGTGGCGGCGGCAGCTCTTGCCGTTCCGTGCAAAAGCTCTGCATCCGCCATCGTCCGGGGGGAAAGTCTGCCCGTAACAAAACTAGGCGTGACGTTGCGGTCCGATCTACCGCTATACGCGGCCTCGGTAAACACGTTACCCCTCGTACAGCCCGACCGGGGGACGCCGCTACAATCCATACTCGTGGATGAACTATTGCGGCCGTACCATCCGTCCAGAAAATGCGGAATTCGGGCTCCGGACGAGCGTGCGGCGACGATCGGACAGCGCAATCCCGCGTGCGGACCCACGGCTGTCGACCGGCGAAAAGAACCGCTGCGTCAGAACAGACGCAACTGCGGAGCGGTCCCCAGACGATAGGCATTCAGCCCTTCGTCGCGCAGGCGATCGACGAAGCTCACCGGGCCATGGGTGCAGTAGATCTCGCGGGGCTCGACCCGCGCGATCGCTTCGAGCAATTCGTCGTAGTCGGCGTGGTCCGAGATCGGAATCGCGTGATCCACCCCCAGGCGATAGCGGGCCGATTCGTCGTGGGCCCAGCCCGTGACGGCAAACGACACGACGTTCGTCAGTTTCGGCAAACGCCACGACTTCTGACTGCGCGGCGGTGCCACGATCACGTGACCGAACTTGGCATAGCCGGGATACAACTCGTAGCGGCCCAGCGACACGCCACATTCCTCGTACAGGCGGCTGATCTCATACACGAGTTGATGCTGCAGCACCGAGAAGCCCGCATCGGACAGCAGGCGAGTAATCTCCTGGCTCTTGCCTAGCGTGTAGGCGTGAATGACGGGGGTGGCTCCCCTTTCGAGCGTTTGCTGCAGCAACTCGCACAACTTGCCGATGGCCTCGGCGCGGGGAATCAGGCGGTAGTACGGATCGCCGAAGGTGGACTCGATGACGAGAATCTTCGCCCGGGGCAACTCGGCAGGTTCGCAGGTCACCGCTGCGGTGAGCTTGAAATCGCCGGTATAAAGGAGCGACTCGTCTCCATCTTCGGCCAGCAACATGGCCGAACCGAGACAGTGCCCCGCGGGATACGTCGTGAGTCGCAGGCCGCCAAAGTCGATCGGTTGCCGGTAGGGCATCTCGAGGATGCGCCGTCGCCCGAGCCGAAAGTGGTAGAGCTTGCCCGTCTCGGGCGTACACAGCGCGAGCTCGTGCCGTCCCATGTGATCGGCGTGCGCGTGCGAGATGAACGACTGCGCCTGACGGCGGCGAGCATCGACGGCCAGATCGGCTTTCGTCAGTCGCAGTTGGCCATCGAAGTGAAACACGAGCGCCTCGGAAAGCTAACCGCGCACGCACTGTCCTAGAGACGCGATTTTCGACGAGCCGCTAACGCGCCGTGGCGGTGAGCTTGCCTGTCGGCGAGAGACCGGCCGCTTTCCAGACCTTGTCCAAGTGCTGCCCGGCGGCCTTCACGATCGCGTCGCGCGAGTTACCATTGATGCGCGAGCGCGACGGGGCGGGCGTGACGGGGCCATCGTAGCCCAGTTCGGCCAGCGCCACGAGCGCGGCGGTCGTATCGACCACGCCCGATTCTCCCGGCAACAGCCGATCGTTCTCGCCACACTGGTCGAGCGGCATGTCGGCCGGAACGTCCGCCAGCGCGACCGTGACGATTTGCTCCCCCTTCAACTTGCGCAGCGTCTCGAGCGGAGTCCCGCCGACGTGCAAGTGCCACAGGTCGATGGCGACGCCGACGTTGGGTTGGCCGACCATGCCCAGCAGCATGAGCAGCGGTTCGAGCCCGTGAATGAACTCGAACGACTTCGCCTGGCGCAGCTCGGCATAGGTGACGAACTCGACGCCGAGTCGAATATTGTGCGGGGCCAGCAGCTTGCCGATCTCGCCGAGCCGCTTGCGGTGCGTCTCGAAGTTCTCGTGATAGGGACGCTCGTCGCTGCCAGGAGAGATCGTCGTCACGGCCCTCAGGCAACCGACCTGCGCCGCGATCGGCGTCAGATCGATCAACTCGGTCAATTGCTTGCGAAACGTGGCCTCGTCGGCCTCGAGATCGACCGGGAGCCGAAAGTAGGCCAGCTTCAATTTGGCGCTGTCGAACAGGCGGCGGGCCTTGTCGAGGCCGCCTGATTTGGCTCGCGCGGCGAACTCGACCAGGTCGAGCTCGAGCCCACGAAACCCGTGCGACAGAGAAAGTTCGATGACCTCTGATTCCGAGGCGCTGGTGCCAAGCACTTGCGTACTCAGATTCTTGAACATGGGGCACTCCGCGGGACATGGCGTGCGAGACGCTCGATCAGGTGGGACAACTGCACCGAGGGCGCGGCTGTGCCCTCATTATGGCAAAACGCGCGAACTCCACAACCGTGGTGCCGAAGCGTTTATCGCCGAACGGACCTAGAAACGCGGGAATCGGTCAGACCGCCGGGCCACTCCGCCACGGTGAGCTATACTTTTCGGCCCAGGTCCCCTGCTGGGCAGCGTCGTTCGATACGATCCGTTCGACTGCTAGCATTGCTCTCTTGTCCCTGTTCTCTGACTGAGCCGCCGGCATGGATTGGTTGACCGTCATCATCGTCGGCGTGGTGCAGGGAATCACGGAGTTTCTGCCGATCAGCTCGGACGGCCACTTGCTGATCGCCGAGGCCCTGCTCGAGAAGTTCAGCGGCATTCATCTGGAAGATCCCCTCACGCTCAACGTGGCCCTGCACGGAGGCACCCTCTTGTCGATTCTGGTCGTGTACTGGAATCGTATCTGGCGACTGCTGGGTTCGGATCGGCGCGTGATCGGCCTCGTCGTGGCTGGCACCATTCCGGCGGTCGTCGTCGGGCTCCCCTTAAAGTGGTACTGCGAGCCGGTCCTCGAGAGCACGCTGCTGGCCGGGTTGATGCTGCCCGTGACGGGCATCCTGCTCTGGACCAGCGGACGCACGACACCCGGCAACACGGATTACGTCAATCTCACCTATCGCCAGGCGGTGCTGATTGGCGCGGCGCAGGCGTTCGCAATCCTGCCGGGCGCCTCGCGCAGCGGTTCGACGATCGCCACGGCGTTGTTCCTGGGGGTGGCGCCGGAGGCGGCCGCCACGTTTTCCTTTCTGCTCGCCCTGCCGGCGGTCGCGGGAGCGTGCGTGCTCGTGCTGCACGACGCAACGCAAAACGAGATTAGCACGATCCCCTGGTTCCACTTGGGCGTGGGAGCATTCATCTCGTTCGTCACCGGCGTGGTCGCCCTCTCTTGGCTCCGCAGTTGGTTGCAAAAGGGGCGTTTCTACCAGTTCGCCTACTGGTGCATCCCGGTCGGAATCGCCGTCGTCGTCTGGCAGCTTTGGCCCGCTTCGGCCTGAGTCGTTGGCGTACCGCCGCGACCTTCTTTTTGCTTCCGGCCGGACGCCAAATAAATTTGCCGCCAGATTCGGCCAGGGCTACGATGAAGCCCTGATCTGCGTGAGAGTGCGGTCCATTTCGCCGTCGTCACGGCCAGGTAGTTGCGGTGCGAGGCATGCTCGATGTGGCGTGGGATTGGCATTCGCCGCGGCGGCCGGTGCTTGAGTTGGCTCATCGTGTGGAGCTGCGTCACCTCCCCTTTTCTTTTGGCCGATGAGGCTTCTCCAGGCGACGAAGCCCCCGCCATCTGGTCGGTGGCCCCCGTCGTGCGTCCCGAGCCCCCCGCGGTGCAAGACACCGACTGGTGCCGCAACCCGATCGATCGCTTCATCCTGGCACGGCTCGAGCAGGAGGGAATGCAGCCCGCGCCTGACGTTTCGCGCGCGAAACTGATTCGTCGCGTCTATTTCGATCTCTGGGGACTCCCCCCTTCGCCCGAAGAAGTGGCTGCCTTCGTGGCGGACGATTCGCCCGAGGCGTATCCCCAACTGGTCGAGCGTCTGCTGGCCGACCAGCATTTTGGTGAGCGCTGGGCCCGCTACTGGCTCGACCTGGTTCGCTTTGCCGAGACCAACGGCTACGAACGGGACGCCGTTAAAGAGCATGCCTGGAAGTACCGCGACTGGGTGATCGAGTCGCTGGTCGACGACAAACCGTACGATCGCTTCGTGCTCGAGCAGTTGGCCGGCGATGAGATCCCCGATGCCACGCCCGAGACCCTCGTCGCCACTGGCATGCTCCGCGTGGGCACCTTCGACGATGAACCCAACGATCCGCTGCAGTACAAGTACGAGCAGCTCGACGACCTGGTCCACGTCACGGGCACGACCTTTCTGGCGCTCACGATCAAGTGCGCCCGCTGCCACGATCACAAGTTCGATCCGATTCCTCAGACGGACTACTACTCGTTTCTCAACTTCTTTAGCGCGGGCAAATCGGCCGAAGGAGACGTGCTGGGCTACACCGACGCAAGTCGCGATGCGCCGGTGATCCATCTCTTGAAATCGGGCGATCCGCGTGCCGAAGGGGACGAGGTGCCGGCGGGGTTCCCGACCTTGGTGCCGGCATTGGCGCGGGCCGTCGAACCACCCCCGGCCGAGGCGAAGACGACGCGCCGCCGCCTGCAACTGGCCCAGTGGATCACCGATGCGAAGAACCCCCTCACGCCACGCGTGCTGGTGAATCGGCTCTGGCAGCACCATTTCGGACAGGGCCTGGTGCGCACTCCGGACAATTTTGGCGTCATGTCCGATGAACCGACGCATCCCGAGCTGCTCGATTGGCTCGCGGCCGAAGTGATCGAGCGCGGCTGGAAGATGAAGGACATCCACCGGCTGATCTTGTTGTCGCGGACGTACCAGATGGACTCGACCCATCCCGCGCACGACGAATACGCCGAGCGCGACTTTGCCAACGAGCGGTGGTGGCGCGCGAACCGCCGCCGCCTCGATGTCGAGGCCTTGCGCGACAGCCTGCTGGCCGTGAGCGGCGATTTGAACCTCCAGGCCGGCGGCCCCGGCTTTGTGCCCACGGTCAGCGTCGAAGCGCTCGAAGGCCTGTCGAAGAAAGAAGCCGCCTGGACGGCGTCGCCGCCAGAGGAACAGCGCCGCCGCAGCATCTACATGTTCACCAAGCGCTCGCTGCTGTTGCCGCTGATGACGGTGTTCGATCTGGCGGACACGACTCAGCCCTGCGCCCAGCGCAGCGTGACCACCGTGGCGCCGCAGGCGTTGGCGTTATTGAACAATCCGTTCGTCCATGAGCAGAGCGAGGCCTTGGCCCGCCGCGTCGAGCGCGAAGTAGGTTCCGATCCCGGCGCCCAGGTCGAACGAGCATGGTGGCTGGCTTTCGGCCGCGCTCCGAGCGAAACGGAACGCGAGGCAGCCTTTGCGCATTTGGCGTCGCAAGAAGCGCATTACACGAAATCGAACGCGGCCGCGCCATCCGCTCCCGTCGCCGCCGCCGAAGCAGGTTCCGTCGCGCGGCATCTGGCGTTGGCGTCGTTGACGCATGTGTTGCTGAACGCCAATGAATTCGTCTATGTCGACTGAGTGAGCCACACGCGATGTCGCAGCGATCATTCCCTTCGAGTTCCGCCCCGCGAAGCTCGGCCGCGCGCCCTAAGGGACTGTTTCCCTGCGGCCAGACACGCCGCGAGTTCGTCTGGGAAATGGGAGCCGGTTTCGCCGGACTGGCCCTCTCGACCTTGCTGGCCGGCGATGGTTTCTTCGCGCGGCACGGTCTGGCCGCCGAGTTGTCATCGGAAGGTCCTCTCGCGCCGCGAAAGTCGCATTTCAAGTCGCCGGTGCGCAGCGTCATCTTCTTGATGATGAATGGCGGGCCGAGTCACATCGATACCTTCGACTACAAGCCGTCGCTCGCCAAGTACGCGGGTCAGTCGTTGCCGGCGGACAAGTCGTTTACGAATTCCGGCGGACGGAAGATGGGCTTTCTCACCCCGGCCTGGCGCGAGTTTCGCCCCGGCGGTCAGAGCGGCCTGATGATCTCCGACTACTTTCCCCGCATCCGCGAGCACGCCGATAAGCTCGCGCTCATCCGCTCGTGTCATACCGATAGTCACGCGCACGGGTCCGCCCTCGTGGCGATGAATACCGGCAGCACGTTCATCGGCAAGCCGTCGCTCGGCAGTTGGGCCCTTTATGGCCTGGGCACGGAGAATCAAAACCTGCCCGGCTATGTAGTGATCCTCGATAAACGGGGCGGTCCGATCAGCGGTCAGCCGAACTGGTCGGCAGGCTACATGCCCGCCGGCTACCAGGGCACTCTCTTTCGACCGACGGGCGATCCGGTGCTCGACCTGCGCGGACCGGCCCATGTCGATCGCGATGCGCAGCGCGCTCAGCTCGACCTGCTCGCGCGACTGAACGACGAGCACCTTGCCACGCGCAGCGGAGGTGACGAACTCGCCGCGCGGATCCAAAGTTACGAGTTGGCCTTTCGCATGCAGGCCGAAGCCCCCGAGGCGGTCGACCTGGCCAGCGAGAGCCAGGCCACGCTCGACGCCTACGGTGTCGGCCAGGCGCCCACCGACGAATTCGGCCGCAATTGCCTCATCGCGCGGCGACTCGTCGAGCGCGGCGTGCGCTTCGTGCAACTGTACAGCGGTGGCGGGCATCTGGAAGAGACCTGGGACGCCCACGAAAGTGTCGAAAAGAATCACAGCCGCCACGCCGGCGAAACCGATCAGCCGATCGCGGCGCTGCTCACTGACCTGGCCGAGCGCGGCTTGCTCGAGAGCA
Source organism: Pirellulales bacterium (assembly GCA_019636335.1). Classification (NCBI taxonomy): domain Bacteria; kingdom Pseudomonadati; phylum Planctomycetota; class Planctomycetia; order Pirellulales; species Pirellulales bacterium. The sequence continues at coordinate 220,024 of JAHBXR010000005.1, read as the reverse complement.
CGCTGATTCTCTGGGGCGGAGAGTTCGGCCGCATGCCCTTCGCCGAAGGTGAAGGCGCCCCCGGACGCAATCACAATCCCTATGGCTTTACGATGTGGGTGGCCGGGGGTGGCGTCCGCGGGGGAACATCGTACGGCGCCACCGACGAATTTGGCTTCGCGGCCGAAGAGAATCCCGTGCATTTGCACGATATTCACGCCACGCTGCTCGCGCTGATGGGGCTCGATCACGAACGGCTGAACTACTTCCACCAGGGGCGCGACGAACGTCTGACCGATGTACACGGCCGCGTGATTCGCGAGATCATGGCCTGAGGTCAGACGGTGGCCGTCGTCCGCCCGTCGCTCGACGAGGATTTCTCCCTCGTCCCTCGTCCCTCGCTCGAAGCATCTCCTCTCGCTTCGATTATACTGAGAGGGTGTCCACCTTCGTCGTTTACCTGATCCCTCTTACGATCGCGGCCGTGTGTCTGTTGGTGCTGCGCATGGCGATGTTGCGCTATCGCGTGCGCCGGCACTGGTTCTGGCTGGTATTGGGCAATCTGGCGGTGTTGCTCGCCTCGCTCGGTGTGATTTTTCTGGCGGCCGAAACCTACTACCGCTACTTCTACGATGAATCGGACGCATCGTCGTTGAGCCTTTCATCGCAACGCTGGTTCGATCGTTACTACCGGATGAACGAGGCCGGGCTGCGCGACAATGTCGAGTACCATTCGGAAAAGCCTCCCGGGGTGCGTCGCCTGAGCTTTGTCGGCGACTCGTTCACCGCCGGCCACGGCATGCGCCGGGTCGAAGACCGCTTTGCCAATATCCTGCGGCGCAAGCTGGCCCCGCATTGCGAGGTCCACTGCCTGGCACGCAACGGGCTCGACACGGGACCTCAAATCGACATGCTCCGCCGCGGCTTCGACGGCGGTTATCGGACGGACGCGGTCGTCCTCATCTACTGCGCGAACGATCTCATCGACCTGCTGCCCCAATTGCCGGGGCAGGTCGAGCGGTTGAGTGCCCGGGCCGCGAGCATCGGCGCGCTGCGAAACAGCTACGCGATCGACATCTGGCACTGCCGCTGGATCGTGGCCACCGATCCCGATTCGACGAATCACTACCAGGATCTGGCCGCTGCCTACGAAGGTGAGTTGTGGGACCGCCAGCAAGCGCGCCTGCGCGAGTTGGTCGCAGTCTGCCGCGAGCGCGAAACACCCTTGGCGATCGTCATGTTTCCCTTTATCGATCCGCGCGAGATGGGGCCCTACGATCGAGCCTATGCGAAGCTCGAGGCCTTCTGTCGGGCCGAAGATATTCCGTATCTCGATCTGCGGACGGCGCTCTATCCCCATGTGGAAGAAGGCCTGATCGTGAATGCCTTCGATGCGCATCCGAATGAGCGAGCGCACGCCCTGGCCGCCGAGGCGATTCTCGCCTGGCTGCGCGAGACGCTGCCGGCGGTCGTGGGGCCGTAGAAGCGCGTTTCTTGCCCCGTCCCCTCCGTGCCGGTACCATACGGCTCTTTCGGGGAGACCTGATTCGTTCCAGTCGTGCCTGGCTGGCTTCGTGCGCTGGCCGTGAGGCACGTCTGCGACCGTTCACCATCGCGAGGGAGCACCGCGACTATGTCACGCAGGAAAAAGGTACGGGTAGCGATCATCGGGCTGGGCTTCGGCGCCGAGTTCATCCCGATCTATCAAAACCATCCCGAAGCCGAGATCTATGCCATCTGCCAGCGCAGTGCCGAGAAGTTGAATCAGATCGGCGATGCCTTCGGGGTCGAAAAGCGCTATACCCGCTACGAAGACGTGCTAGAAGATCCGGCGGTCGACGCGGTGCATATCAACTCGCCGATTCCCGATCATGCCTGGATGAGCATCAAGGGGCTCGAGGCCAAGAAACATGTGGCCTGCACGGTGCCGATGGCCACCACGATCGAAGAATGCAAGGAGATCGTCAAAGCCCAACGCCGTGCGCGTCGCCATTACATGATGATGGAGACGGTCGTCTACAGTCGCGAGTTCCTCCTGATCAAGCAGCTTTACGACGAAGGCGAACTGGGCCGCATTCAGTTTCTCCGCGGCTCGCACCAGCAGGAGATGGCGGGCTGGCCCGGCTACTGGGAAGGCCTGCCCCCCATGCACTACGCCACGCACTGCGTGAGCCCCTGCCTGGCGCTGCCCGACAAGCTGGCCGAATCGGTCGTCTGCCACGGATCGGGTCAGATCAGCGAGGAGCTCACGGCCAAGTACGGTTCTCCCTTCGCCGTGGAAACCGCCACGATCAAGCTGGCCGACTCGAATCTGTGCGCCGAGGTGACGCGCAGCCTCTTCGAGACGGCCCGGCAGTACATCGAAAGCTTCGACGTTTATTGCGACAAGGTGAGCTTCGAGTGGTCGCGGATCGAGCACGAGCAGCCGGTGATGCATCGGGGCGAGTCGCCCGAGCGCGTCGACGTGCCCGACTTCGCCTATCGCCTGCCCGAGGCGATTCGCCGCTTCACGACGAAAGGGGTCTACGACTCGGAAGAGTCGCAGCATTTGTCGTTCACGCAGGGTTCGGGGCATGGCGGTTCGCATCCGCACATGGCGCACGAGTTCATTCGCGCGATCGTCGAGAAGCGTCCCCCTCGTCCCGACGCGCGCACCAGCGCCAACTGGACGATGACCGGCATCTGCGCGCATCAATCGGCCATGAAGGGGGGCGTGCGGATCAAGATTCCGCGCGTCTAACGCGGGCCATTCCGTCTCGAGACTTTCCATGCCTTGTATCCAGCACTGCGTACTCGTCAAGTTCGCCGTCGGCACGCCGCAGCGCACGATCGACGAATTCTTCGCCGATCTGCGCGCCTTGGTCGACAAGCTGCCCGGCATCAGCGGATTCACCGGGGGAGCTGATTGCAGCCTCGACGGTCTGTCGCAAGGCTACACGCATGGCTTCGTGATGACGTTTGCCGATGCCGCCACGCGCGACGTGTACCTGCCTCATCCGGATCATGTCGCGATCCTCGAGAAGTACCGTCCCCACCTCGACGGCGGGCTGGATGGGGTACACGTGCTCGATTGGTATGGCTAGCGTCATCGTGCGGCCGAAATGGGCAAAACTGTTACAGAGCTCACAACCGTCACGGTCTCGGGGCCCACGGGGAGACCGGCGCAGGACCCGTGAGCTAGAGTGATTCATCCGGCCGCGGGCGTGCGGACGGGAGTCCGGCGCGACGCGACCGGTGTTCGGACCGGTCAACACGGCGGAGCCGCGCTGTCTTCGCGACGGCAGTGGGAGAATGTGGTGCGGAAGCTAGTTGGTTTGCTGCTGGCGTGCCTGAGCCTGGCCCTCGCGCCGCACGCGCGCGCCCAGTCGCCGTCGAGCGTCCTCGCGCCGTCGAGCACGGCCTGGGGACGCTTCGAGCCCGGGGCGTGGAGCCGCCTGAAAATCGTCATCGAGACGATCGCTCCCGATGGCGCCGTCTCCGACATGAGCACCTCGTTGCAGACGACGACGCTCGTGAGCATCGGCGACAGCAGCGTGGAATTGAAGGTCGATGCCAAGGTCGACGTGGCCGGCAAGACGTTCGACGCCCCCTCGCAAACGGTGCGTCAGCTCTTCGGCGGCCAAAGCGTGAAGGCGACCGCCGAGGTCAAGTTGCAAGCTCTCGGTGACGGCCATGTCACGATCGAAGGCAAGCAGATTCCTTGCCAGATCGAACAGGCCGAAATCGTCGAAAAGGCCGGACGCACGCAGGCCAAGATCTACTACTCGGCCACGCAGTATCCCCACGTGCTGCGTACCGAAGTCACCACGACCGATGACCGGGGCGAAACCACCAGCCAGTCGACCGGCGAAGTCATCGCGCTCGACATGCCCTATCGCACCCTGGCCGGAGAAACGCGCCACGTGGCGGTCTGGCAAGAGACGGCACGCAAGTCGAAGGGGGCCATCGAGCGATCGCTCACGCTGCGCAGCGGCGAGATTCCCGGTGGCGTGGTGGCCCGCTGGTCCAAGGAACTCGATGCCGAGGGACATCTCGTGCGACGCAGCACGCTCGAACTGATCGACTTCGGCACGGAGCCGGCTGCTCCGTAGCGCCGCCACGCGCAGGCTGCCAACGCCTGGATCAGAGCTCGGGAGGCCCCGCGCCGGGGCTGCCGAGCAACGGAAGCACGTTCCCAGGCTGTTAGTGCTGGAACAAGAACTCCTTGGCGTTCAGCAGCGCCCAGCAGACATCCTCGAGCGCCGCGTTACGGTCAGGCTGCGCCGAAATGTGCTTGATCGCGGCCGCCATCTCCGGCTCGCTGGGCTTGCGCGCCAGGGCCGACATGTAGAGCTCGTCGACGATCTCCTCGTTCGTGCGCCCTGCCGCGGCGAGCTGCCGCAGGCGATTGTTCTCGGCGGTGAGCTTGCCGTGAACGAGCGGGCCATTGATCATCTGCAGCGCCTGCGACAGGTTCGATTCGTTCGAACGCTCGCACTGGCAGGCCATCTCGCGCGCCGGTTGGCCGAAGACCTTGAGGAAGTCGTTCGCCACGTCGGGCGTGGGGAGCGAGGCCGCACGCGTGCCCGAGGGCAACCCCGCGTACTTCTCTTGCACGCCGGTCACCTGGCAAATCGCGTCGAGCAATTGCTCGGCCGAGAGCAGCCGCGTCTTGGCATGCGAGAAATACTTCGCGTCGTCCTTGTTGAAGTCGTTCTTGCGCGAGCTGAGCTGATAGGTATGGCTCTTGAGAATCGTCTTCAGCACGTGCTCGCGATCGAAGCCGTGCTCGACGAAGTCCTTGGCCAGCCACTCCAGCAGCGGCTTGTTCGAGGGCGGATTCGACGCCCGGAAATCATCCACCGGCTCGACGATGCCGCGTCCCAGCAGGTGCCCCCAGATGCGATTCACTTCGGCCTGGGGGAAGAAAGGATTGTCCGGCTCGACCAGCCAGGCCATCAGGCTCGCGCGGCGATCTTCCTCGGCCGGCACTTCGGCCGCGCCGCGGAGCGGCAGCCAGGGCGCCATCTGCTTGCCCGTGCGCGGCTGAGTCACTTCGCCCTTGCGGGCGACAAACACGACCTGCTCTTCGGCCTGCGTGCCGGGCTTGCGTTGCACCCGATTGAAGAACGCGCCAATCCCGTAGTAGTTGTCCTGCGTCCAACGCTCGAACGGATGGTTGTGGCACTTCGCGCATTGGATGCGAATGCCCAGAAACAATTGCGCCGTGGTCTCGGTGCAATCGTTCGTATCGGCCGCCGAACGGAAATAGTTCGCCGGCGGGTTGTCGAACGTGCTCCCCGTCGAGGTCAGCAAGGCCCGCACGAATTGATCGTACGGCATGTTGTCGCGCACCGCGGCGACGAGCCAGCGATGGAACTTCGGCACGCCGGCCGCGGTCACCTTCTTGTTGTTCAAACGCAGCAAGTCCCCCCACTTCAGCGCCCAGAACTCGGCGTACTCGGGGGCGTCGAACAGGCGCTCGATCAACTCGTCGCGCTTCGTGGGCGAGGCATCGGCCAGGAACTCGCTCGACTCGGCGATCGTCGGCAACCGGCCCAATACGTCGAGATGCACGCGGCGCACGAACTCTTCATCCGTACACAGCTCCGAGGGAGCGATCTGCATCTGCTGCAGCTTGTCGAACACGAGCCGATCGATCTCGTTCGCGCTGGAGGGGCTGGACCACTCGAACCCTTCGATCTGCTTGAGAAAGGTGATCGACGACGTCTCAATGAACTCGAGATAACGCACCAGGATCGCCGCTTCGCCTCGATCGACGCCGACGACGAAGCCCTGGGCATCGACCTTGGCCACCGCCTCGTCCGAGCTCGAAAAGCTGGCGATCTCCGTAATGTCGCGCACCGTGCCGTCGGAGAAATGCGCCAAGACGCACAATTGTTGCGTGTGCGCCGGCCGATGCAGAATGCGCTGCTGGGGATAGACTTCAATACGCTCGCAACGGGGGGCCTCCGGCGCGTCGGGACGCAAGCCTTCGCTGATCCAATCACGCAGCAGTTCATAGGCGGGCGAATCCTTGGTCATCCGCCGCCCGCCGCCGTGGGCCACTTCCATCAACGGCTTGCGCAGCAGCAGGCTCGCCTCGGGCTCTTCCACATTCGTGCGCCGATTGGCCGATTCGCGCACCAGGGTCAACGTGTCGAGCACGGGATCGTAGGCCCTCAGCGACAGGCGGAAGCCTCCTTTGCCGCTCGGAGAACCGTGGCAGGCCCCCGAGTTGCAGTCCTGCTTCGAGAGCGCGACCAGTGCGCCATACTCGAACGAAACGGGATCGGCCTCTTGCTGATGCGAGACCTCGACCGGCACGCGCGCTTCGTGCCCGCCCACACGCACGATCAGGTTCGTCGAGCCGTCGGCGAGCGGCGCCACCACGCCGTTTTCGAGGCGGAGAAACGTCGGGTCCTCGGCCACGAACTCCGCCGCACGAGTCAGGTCTTGGACGTTGCCGTCGGCGTAATAACCTGTGACGACCGGGTGCAGTCGGCGACGAACGGTATCGAGCTTGAAGCTCGACGGAAAGACTTCGATCCGCTCGGGCGTTCCGACGACGATCGCCTCGAGCGCGGTTTCGTCCCCCGCGGGGGGCATCTCTTCGGCGGCCAGTCCCCGCATGCCGAGCACGAACAACAAACCTGCACAGGTCAAAGCGATGACCCCGTGTTGCCCGATCGAGAACGGATGGCGGTTCGTGCGGGCGGGAGCAGAAAGCTTGTCCGATTCCATGACTTCCTCGCGTGGCTTGGCTAAGGACGCGTCGTTCGTCCTCGTCGGAAGGTCGACTGTTCTGGGCGGGAACCTCGGCGGGGCGCCGATCAAGGCATCTTCACCTCGAGCGGCGCGGGAGAGCTAGTGACCGAGATCGCACGGCCTTGCACGGTGGTGCTGCCGATGGCGGTGATCTGAGCCTGACCCAGCATCGCATCAGCCGCCGCCGTAAGATCGATCTCGACTTCGTTTTGTCCCTCGGCGATGGTGATCTCCGTCGGCGCCGAGACCCCCAAGGGGAGGCCCTGTAGCGCCAGTTGAATGGCCCCTTTTTCCTCGCCGAAGCGGTGGGCCGTCAGCTTGAGCTTTTGGGTCGTGCCGGTGACCAGCGGGCCTGCCGCCGCGGCGGTAATCCCCAGCGGCTTGCCGACGCGCAAGGTCACGCTCTCTAGCGTCACCGTGCGAGGTTGATTCTGGAAATTACCCGAGCCGCGGATGACGAGCGGATAATCCCCCTCGGCGATCGTCGCCGGCCCCTTCACCGCGATGGCCGCTGATGCCTGACCTTTTTCGATCGGCTTGACCTCGGCCGAGAAGCCCGCGGGCAGCCCCTCGATGGCCAACGCCACGGCCTCATCGAAGCCATTCAGACGTTCGGTTTTCACCTCGAACGAGGTCGTGCCGATCAATTGCGGAAAAGTGACCAGGTCGCCATCGACGGCCAGCTTGAAGAAATCGGCGAATGCCGGTCCGACACCGATCCCCACCACGCCATCGAGTTCGGCGGGCGGATAAGGCAAGCCGTTGAATTGTCCGCGCAGCGTAGGGAGCGTATGCGCCACGGCCGAGACGTCGGCCTCTCCCACTTTGGCGCGCCCCACGATGCGTGCATTTGCGAGCGTCCCCGCGGCGAGCGAAGCCGGCAGCGTGGCGCGGAAGGTGGTTTCGTTCTTCCCTTCGGGAATCACGTGGTCGGCCAGCGCGATTCCTTCCCCGGCCCCTTCGATCGACAGCGTGATCGGACCGTTGTAGTCGCGCCGAGCGCTCGTCACCTTGGCCACGAAGACCCCCGACTGCGGTGCATTCAGCGTGGTCGCTTCGATCGCCAGCGTGAAGCCGGGCTGATAGGGTTGTGCGTCGATGCGGTAGACGTGATCGGATCCGCCACGGCGCAGGAGATCTTCCACCTCCAGGCGATAGGTGCCATCTTCCGGAAAGGTGACGTCGAGCACCCCTTCTTCGTTGCCGGCCGAATCTTCCGCCTCGGCCAGCACGCTGCCATCGGCCTTGTAGAGACGCAGGTACAGGTCGGTCGGCGATCCGTGCTCGCGCGTTTCGCCTCGGAACGTATAGCGAGTGCCCCCCTTGGCGGCGAACTGATAGAAGTCGCGATCGCGCGGCGCGGCGAAGCGGCCATTGATGCCCGCCGGCAGTTCGACGGGCGAGGCCTGTTCCGCCGTATCGTTCGGTTCGAACTCGATGGCTTCGACGCCGCTCGAGACCGACAAGCTCGCCCATCCCGATCCCTGTCCGGAAGGATAGGCAGCGGCCGTCCAAACGGTGGGAGACGCCGTGTCGCGCGGCACGTTCACGCTCGCGGACGCCAGTCCCTCCACGGCCGGACCCACCCACTCGATGCGCGGGGTGGTCCCCTTCTGAGCCGCCACGGGAAACGTGCCTGTCGTAAGAGGGAAGTTGCCCACGCGCAGGCGGTAGCGGTGGGCGCCCCCACCTTGATAGCGAATGTCACGAATCTCGAGGTAGTAAGTTCCGTCGGCCGTCAGCTCGTAGGCAAAGCGGCAATCGGAGCCGAGCCCCGGTTCATCGTCGCTGTAGGCCAGCTCGCGGCCACTCGCGTCGAGCAAGCGAACGACCGGGTCGAGCGGCGTGCCGAGACGTCGCGCGAGAACCTCGACCGAGACACGCTGACCTGCATGCCCCTCGAAACGATAGAAGTCGAAGCTCTCGGCCTCGCAGACGCCGTCGATGGCCGTCGGTAGGGTGATCTCTTGCGCGGTCTCGACAGTCTTATTCTGGCCGTTGTCGGTGACGGTCGCGAGATCATCGACAGCGACGAGCATCGGCGGAGAGATTCCTCCCGGACCGGCGACGCGCACGGCGCCAATCCCCGGCCCTAGGCCGGCGGCCGGCGTGATTCGCCACGTGGTCTGCCCGGCATCCTGGCCGTTGTTCGCCACGTCGGCAGCCAGCTCGGCAGTCGCGGGAAAGCTGAGCCAAATTTTGGTCGCGCCCGTCAGGTTGCCGCCAGAGAGCGTGACGTTCGTCCCCTGGCCAGGCGCCATCGCAGTGGGCGAAGCGGAACCCAGCGTGGGAGGAGCTTGCCCGAAGACGGGCAGGGCCACCGCCAACATTGCGAAGAGGGTGAAGTACGAGGCGACCTGCTTCATAAAGCCGAAGTCCTCAGAGGCCGCGGCCGTCTCAACAATCGCCTGGTCGGAGCGCAAAGGGCCGTTCCGCTGGCAGACCGATGAACGAGCGCTAGCTAGGGGGGAGGGCAGTTCTGATGTCGGTGGGATGAACGCAGCAGGCGCGCGCCACGCGGTCATTCGGGCGGCGTCGGACACACTTAAGTCGGCACACCGGAACGACCTGCACTCACATCGGTAGATGTTAATGCCAGAGTGCTAGCGGTGTCAAAGAAATTCCTGGCGCGCAAGATAAGGGGCACGGGATGTTGTCGCCCCGTTCGCACTCCCCTGGCAATTGACAGGCGAAGACCGCTCGCCAGCGGCGGGATCAACCGCCCGAGCCTTGAAACTTGGCGATCGCGTCGGCAGCCGCCCTTTTGACCGTTTCTTCTTTGTCTTTCTGCGCCAGCTCCTGCAGCTTCGTCAGCGCAGCCTGCGATTGATCCCCCAGTTGGCCCTTCTCGGCCAAGGCAGCCAGGTAGCTCGCTGCTGCGGCACGATCGGTCCGCTTCTTGCTTTCGAGCATCTGCATCAGCTTCGGCACGTCCTGGGCCACGGGCAAGGTTGTGTTTAGAGGGGCCTTCGATTGGCCGCAGCCCACGATCAGCATCAGGCCAGCCAAAGCAACGGCAACGAATCGCAAACGCGGAGCCAATCGTCTCTTCATGTTGGAATCCTTGATCGAGTGCCACGGTCTGCGAGCGTGGGCACGGTTCGAAGTCACTGGGGCCTGAGAAAGGTCGCGAACGGGCATCCTCGAGCGAGGCTGAAACCGCCTAAAATAACCGACGCACGGGCGACTGGAAAGCACTGCCGTCTATGGTTTTTGGCTTCTTTTGACGCCTCGCGAGCACTAACGCCCGTCCAAAAGCAACGGCCCGGAGAAGCGAGGTTTCTCCGGGCCGTTGTTACTGTCAGGCAAGAACCGCCGGGCCGACTATTCAAACGGGGCGTTGAAGGTTTCGCCCCCCTGAATGGTCGACATCGCGCGGTACACCTCGCGGTCGATCGAATCGTTGATGAAGTGAACAGCGCCGTCGGCAAAGAGGAAGTTCGCTCCCGCCTTGTGGTCGCTGCGGAAATTGCTGACGCGGTCTCCGCTCTCGGGGGTCACGTCGTCGCTCAATCCGGCGGCGAGATCGATCGAGTCCGAGCAGTCCAGCACCGTCTCAACGGTCTCAAGGCTCAGGTTCTCAATATCGAGTTCGACCAACGTCTGCGTGACGGGGTTCTTGTTCAGTCTCTCGAGCGTGCAGCCGAAGATGCTACCCAAGTAGATGCCTTCGGCTGCCACGGCCGTGAAGCTCGGCGGCATGTGCCAGGCCTGGTAGATGGGCATCGAGCGCGTGGGATCGAACGGATCGGGCTCGGCCACCGGGAAGGTGCCCCCCGAGGGACAAGGACGCAACCACGAGCTGGAGTTCTGGCAGATCTGCCAGTTGGGCCCCTGGGCCCCTTCGCCCATGGCGATCGTGTTGCTCGTACCGTCGGTGATCATCGAGATCTTGCAGGCAAAGTCGGTTCCCGCCACACCAAAGTTGCGGGGGAGCGAGATGTCGAACATGCCCCGCGAGAGTGGAGAAACAGCGTTGCTATTGCCCGCTTCGATACGTCCCGGCGTGGCACACCAACCGTCGCCAGCACCCTTGCAAAACAGGTAGTCAGCCACGCCAAAACGCCACGGCTGCGGGCCGAGGTAGTTCGCCAGGGTGACGCCAAAGGTCGTCCCCAGGGAATTCAAACCCTGGTCGATAAACGGATCGGAGGCGGGATTGTCTTTGTTACCGTTCGCCGGGCAGATGATCGACGGAATGACCGCTCCGTAGGTCGGGTTCGGAATGACCGTCGGGCTGGTCTGCAACGGCGGCTGATCCCACCAGTTGCGGTTCTTGTCGTAGGTCGTCGTGATTGTGCCCGCCTCGATGAACGGCAGCAGGCTCGCGTAGGCATTGAAGTTGATCGTCGCGTTGGCGTCACCACCAGTCGCGATGGTGCGCAACGGGGCCAGGCCGATCGACAGACCGGACGGGAACGAGTTCAACTGCGAGTGGTAATTGTGCAGCGCCACGCCCAACTGTTTCATGTTGTTCGTACACTGCGCCTTCCAGGCTGCCTGACGTGCCGCCTGGACGGCGGGCAACAGGAGCGCGATCAAAATGCCAATGATCGCGATCACGACGAGCAGCTCTACCAGCGTAAAGCCGCGCCTCTTCGATCGGTGTGCCATAGGACCGTCCTCGTTAACGGAAAAGATGAAAAGAAAAAGAGCTGGGCGGATGGCCCATAGAATACTCGAATTGGATTGAGTTCCGGGACTGTTCCAAATCCGGAAGCTATTCAGCCGATGAGATCAGATTCCCACGCCGAAACCGCAACGGCCATCGTGCGTTTCGCGGAAACAGCGACCGCCAACACCAACGGCCAATGCGTTTGGCGAAATACCACGCACATTGCTCGGGAACGGCAAACCGCTTGCACCCGCCTCTATCGAGAAGAAGAACTCTCCTCTAGGTGCCAGTCGTTCGGGCTGCCAATGGTGCGACGAGACTCTGCTCCAACCTCCCCCGCAGTTTACCGCAACGTGTTACTGTGTCAAGCATTTTCTGACTTTCCGCACCCCTCCGTCAGGCAGTCCCCGGCTCGCGAATTTCACCACCGAATCGCTCCCCATCGGGCAACTTCGATGCCCCTACTGGCCGCCGCCAACGCGGAGCCTTACCATGCAGGCGTGGGGGGGGGCGGCAAGAGAATCGATCCGCCACTCTCGCATGATTTGCGATACCTGTACGCACCTTCTCCTTGGAGCTTCGCCGATGGCCACCATCGACCCCACCGTCATCCTGCACAACAAGCAAGCCTCGGCCTCGACCGAACGCGAACGGGTGATCGAACTTGCCAACACGCCGCAGGCACGCTCCGAACGCGTCAAGCTCGCGGCCGCTTATCGCATCCTGGCGCGGCTGGGGCTCGACGATGGGCTGGCCGGCCATATCAGCCTGCGCGTGCCAGGGGCCCCCGACTACTTTTGGGTCAATCCATTTGGCCTTTACTTCCAAGAGGTCAGGGCCGACAACCTGGTCCTGGTCAACAGCGCCGGCGAGATCATCGACGGCGGGGCGATGATCAACTTTGCCGGCTTCTGCATCCACTCGGCCATCCACCATGCCCGCCCCGATGTGAACTGCGCCGTACACACGCATCCGCCGGGAGGCAGCGCCTACAGCTCGCTGGCCCGGCTGCTCGACCCGCTCGATCAGACCGGCTGCTCCTTCTTCGAAGACCACGCCCTCTACGACGAATACACCGGTGTCGTGGTCGACCCCGGCCAGGCGAGCGACATCGCCCAGGCGCTCGGAGACAAACGAGCGCTCGTCCTTATCAACCACGGACTGCTCACCTGCGCCGGCACCGTCGAGCAAGCCCTGATCGACATGATCGACATGGAGCGCACGTGCCACGTGAACCTGCGGGCCATGGCCGCCGGAGCGCCGCTCAAGCTCGTTCCGCCCGAGGTGGCGCGCCAGTCGCGCAGCGTGCTGACGCAACCCGGTCGCTATCCCTTCCAGTGGGCGGCGTTGATCCGTCAACTCGATCGCCACGAGACCGATTACGATCCTTGGCGCTAGCCCTGTCGAGTCCGGCGTGTTAACAAGATCGTCGGTAGAACCTTGCGGCAGTCGAGAAGCGGGCCGGCACTCATGTCGAACCAACCAGAAGACCATGGCATTCGCGCCGTGATCGAAGGGCAGCCGTTGAGTCTGTTCGTCGATTATGATCGGCCGCGCCTGGCCATGCTCTCGTCCGACGGCCGGCTCGAGTATCTCGAGCGCCGCCTGGCTTTCGTCGTGCTGGAACCGTTGGCCGTGTTGATGGACGAGCTCGACGCGCCGCGGCATGGCGGTCGGCGCGAGGCCTCGGTCTTATTGATCTGGGGCAATGCCCTTCTTTGCACCACCGAGGCGCTGGGGCATTTCCTCACGCCGGAGTCCTCGACGAACGCGCACGCGTTTCTGACCTTCGTCAACGCGTTCATGGATCCCGCCTGGCGCGGGCGCGCTTTGAAGCCCCCCCCCGGCGCCGAATCGTACGCCAAGTGGGTCTGGGATTCGTTCCGCAACGGATTGGCCCACGGCATCTACGTCAAGAATGGCGGGTTCGAGAAGCTCGGCAATCGGCTCTTCCTCGAACGCGAGGGCATGTTGATGGTCGATCCCTGGGCGCTCGATATCGATTTCCGCTCGGGGGTGAAACGCTTCTTCCGCGCGCTCCACGATCCCGGCAACGCCTATCGACAGACGTTCATCGAACGCTTCGATCGAACCTACGTGCAGGGCGAAATGTAGCTTCCGTAGGTCAGGTACGCCGTACCTGACAATCATTCGAGTTAGCGACGTCGAGCATTGTCAGGTACGGCGTACCTGACATTTCTTCGGACGAGCGGAGCTCGGCACTGGGTGCCACGGGCTCTGCCAGTGTCTGGTGAATTGAAGCGAGGAGGTTCTTCGATCGTTCGAGTCGAGCCTGGCGCGCGGCTGCCGTTGCAGACTTGGAATACGGCTGCTCGACTCGGCAGAGCCAGTGGCACCCGGCATTGTCAGCTACCCCGTACCTGACAATTGTTCGAGTTGGCTACGTCGAACGTTGTCAGGTACGGCGTACCTGACCTACGTGCTGTTATTGCGGCGCTTGCAGGTGTTTGTCGAACCACCGGTAAGCGCGTTCGCGCGCGGCGGGCGGAAAGTCGTGCCCCCCTGGCGGATAGTCGGCGGCGAGCCGCTCCTCGGCCTCATACAGCTTGTAGACCGGTTGGGCCGCCGCGATGCACTCGCGGACTCCTGCCACCGCGAAGTTGCCATCCTCCACCGGTGCGACCGCCAGGAACGCGCGCGGCGCCAACAGCCCGACGATTTCCGTGAAGTCGAACGGCATGCGCGCCGGGTCGGTGTGGTACACCTCGCGGATGCGCGGCATGTACCCCTGGTGGCTCCAGCCGGCGAGGTCACCATCGTAGTAACGGCGGAAGCTGCAGAAGCCGCAGCAAGAGACGATGCACTTGATCCGTTCGTCGAACGCGGCCACGAACATGCTGTTGTGGCCCCCGAGCGAATGCCCGATCACGCCGAGGCGCTCGGGATCGACTTCGTCGAGCGACTGCAGCAAGTCAATCGCGCGGCGATGATTCCAGATCCCTTTCATCGTGGCGCTGGCGTAACCGCGTGCGTAGGGATCGAACGTATATTCGCCGAAGTTCGGGTAGTCGACGGCCAGCGTGACGTAGCCTCGTTCGGCCAATTCTTGCGCGTAGTGCAGGTTCGAGAGCCCCCCCTGCCCTGCTGGTTCATCCTTGCCTTGGCGAGTTGTTTGGTGCAGGCACAAAATCGCCGGCTTGCGGGCGGGCTTGTCTCCCGGCTCCCACGCGTCATCGTTCGGCAGGAGCAGCCAGGCGGGAACACGATCGTCCGCTTCGGGCGCGAAGGTGATCTTCCGCAGGCGATAGCCCGGCTTATCGATCGTTTCGACGACACGCACGTCGAGGGGGACCGCTCGGGACGCGTCGGGCAGCGTCCCCATCACGAGCTCCATGTTCGCGCGGATGTGCGCGCGGCGAATCTGCCAGTCCGCCACGGACGAGATCGGATGTTCTTTCCCCTGCGCGTCGCGCCAAACCAGCAGACGGGTCTTGTCGGGATAGAACGGCGGCGATGTCGGTTCGGCCGCGAACACCGTACTCGCAAGTAGACCTTCTGCGAGGGCGAGCAACGACCAGACCAACAACCCCATCGAGCGACGCGACAACATGGCAGCATTCCCTGAGGGGGGTGACCTTGCAGGCGGGCCGCATCCGTTCGGCATCGTTCCAGGCGTGCTTACTCCAACTCTTCGAGCCAGAGTCGGATTTCGTTGTCGTATTCGCTGGCGAGATCCCCCTTCACCAGTTGGCGGTGGAAGCTCGCCGCGCCTTCCTTCACCAGGTCGGCCGCTTCGGCATTGGGAAAGCGGCGCATCGGATCGGGAGCGATCAGGCAACGGCAGAAGTTCATCAGCAACTCGTTGCAGACGACCTCGTACGGCAGAATCTCGGGCAAGCGTTGCACGAGCAGGCGCTTCGCCTCGAGCAGCTCGCGAAAATTCGTGCAATGCGTGAACAGCGGCGCGCCGGCCAGCATCTCGACCAGCACGTAGCCCAGGCTGGCCAGATCGGCGCGGGGCGAGTAATCGCCCCCTTCGAGAATCTCCGGCGCCGTGTAGTTCGGCGTGCAGGTGCGTCGCTGCGGCGCGTTGTCCATGTCGAACGCCGAACCGATGTCGATGATCTTCGCACTGCCGGTGCGCTTGAGCATGATGTTCGACGTCTTCAGATCGCCGTGCGCGATCCCCTCGCGATGCAGGGCCGCCAGCGCCGCCAGGCAATCGCGAATCACGGCGATGGCGATGCCGGGCTTCAATCTCGGCTGTACCGGCCCCGCCGTCACGATGACGTTGTTCAGGTATTCCCAGCGCCGGTTGCTCACGCGGTGACGCACGTGCTCGAGCATCGTCGGCGTCAGCAGGCGGCTCAGGTCGTAGCCGTCGACCCACTCCATCTCCATCATGCGGATGCGATTGCGGTCGACGAAGTTGTGGACGTCAAGCAGGTGATCCTGCTGCACCAGCGCCACGCGCGCGGCGACGTCGGCGATGCGGGCCATCGCTTCTTCGTAGGTGCGCGCGTCCGGGTAACGCTGGGGTGAAAAGATCTTCAGCGCCACGGGCAGCGTGAACTGATCCGTTCCGCGCCGCTCGCTGAGATAGACCACCCCCTGTCCGCCGGCCCCCAAGCGACGAATCAGACGGTGGTGAACCGTCCAGCTCAGCCGTTGTTCGTCGACAATGGCCGAGTAGCTCTCGAGCAGCTCATCGGGACAGCGTTCGGCCGGCTGTCCCTCGAGCGTGAGCGTGGGATGTTCCTGATGAAACGTCGTCGAAACCATGTTGCAATCCGCCTTGTTGCGAACCGGCAATTCCCTGCCAGGAAGACGCTGGCAATTTACACCGTTTTGGCGAACGGAGTCCAGATCGACGTTCGGCCACCCCGTTCCAAACTGCCCCGTTAACCCTTGAGGTTTTGGTCAAGGGTGGTGGGTGGCACTCGATTCAAAGGAGATCGACGTAGCACGCCGGAGTGCCGGCGCCCCTGCTCGCGCGACGATGCGACGAAGATTAGCGACGCTGCCGTTGGGTCGCCGCGGCATATCTCACGGGAAACCCAAGCTGCTTGTCGACCAGATTGTTCAGCGGCTCCCCCCCCCGCCAGCGGCGAAGATTCTCGACAAAGAACTCGGTCATGTCGTCTGCCCGCCGGGCGCTCTGGCCGCCGACGTGAGGCGTGATGATCACGTTGGGTAGATCCCACAGCTTGCTCGACTCGGGTAGCGGCTCGATTTCGGTCACGTCGACCACTGCCCCGGCCAACTTGCCCGCTTCGAGCGCGGCGACGAGATCGGCCTCGACGACCAGCGGTCCGCGCGCCACGTTCACCAGCAACGCATGCGGTGGCAGCTTTGCCAGTCGCGCGGCGCCGATCATGCCCCGCGTCGTCGAGGTCAGGGGCGCGCAAAGAATCAAGATGTCGACCTGCGGCAAGAGATCGTCGAGTCGATCGGCCGGCCACAGCGATTCGACGTAGTCGGGCTTATCGACCGGAAAGACATCTGTCGCCAGCAGTCGCACTTTGAACGAGCTCAGCACCTGGGCAAGGCGGCGACCGACGCCGCCGAACCCCACGATGCCGATGGTCTTGCGGTGCAGATCGCGCGTCGGTCGGCGGATGAACTCGCGTTTGGCCTGCGCGCGGTGAAAAACCGGCAGGCTGCGGAGCCACGCTAGGATCAAGCCCAACGTGTGTTCGGTAACCTGATCGGCCAGCACGCCCGAGGCGCTCGTGACGATGATGTCGGAGCTCACCACCGCCGGCACCAGGCAGTGATCGAGCCCCGCGGCCGACGACTGGATCCACTTCAATCGCCCCTGCCGCACGACCGCCTCCCAATCAACCGGTACCTTGGCATGTCCACAAAAGATATCGGCCGCGTGAATCTCGGTGGCGATCCCCTCCTGGCCGGCATCCACCACTTCGGCCTCGCCGGCCGCACGTTGGATGGCGTCGAAGTGACGTCGTTCGATCGGGTAGCAGAGCACGATGCGTGTCGAGGAATTCATGGCGTGCGACGGGGGGGATGGCGGTTGAGGCAGGCAAGTTGCCACTTATATCGCATTGGCCGAAGTTCGTCAGCGGGTCGTTTCGTGGTCGCCCGTGATTCGAGGTATCGCCGAGATGGCGGTGACGCTCGAACGAATGGAATAAGCCCGTGTTACGTGAGGAGCTCGGCCACACATATGATCGTTTCGAGCACGGTCTGGCTGCCGAGGGTGGCCGCGCCGCGCGTGACGGCGCCAGGGATGAGGCGGATCGCCAACGCATGACGATCGCGGTCGTCGTACGGTACGTGTCGCAGGACGACACGTCCGCCGACTCGTACCACCCGCGCGATCTCCAACAGCGCCGCGCGCGTGAGGGGCGTTCGTTCCAGGAACACCTCGTCGACGCTTGCCTTGGCGAAGGGTAGACGCGAGGCGTGCGCTACGATGAGCCGCGGAATGGGCTCGCCACGCTCGCGGCCGATCGTCTTCGTGCCGGCGGTATTCACGTTCCAGGCGTGCGCGTGACGGCCTTCGCCACCAATGTCGATCGCCAGCAGCGGGCGCCGTGCGTCCGATGCAGAATGGTCGCGGTGGTGCGTGGACATGCGGGGAGCGATCAGGGGGGAAGGTGCCGGAGAAGTCTGCCCAGGATACCGGATTTACCGCGTAGGAAAGGGGGCGCGGTCAGGCTCGGTTTCTGGCGTATACTTGGAAGCTCAAGGTCCGCGCGTAACGATTTCCCGGCCTGGAACGACGCACTCGAGCCAGCCCCCGCACCCCCTGCCCCGCGATCCATCATGCGTCACCTCTTGTCACTGTCGCTGGCGATTGTTGTCTCGGGCATCGCGTCCTGGTCGTTGGCCGCCGAGTCGGCCGAAACGACCGCCGCGCGAGCCAAAGCCTACGCCGCGGCGCTCGATTCGGTCACCGTCGATGAAGTTCGCACGCACATCGATCGCCTGGCCGACGACACCTTCGAGGGACGCGAGGCGGGCAGCCGTGGCGGACATGCCGCCGGCAATTATCTGCGCGAGCGGTTCGAGAAGGCCGGCATCGCCGGGGGAGCCGCCAAGGGAGGCTACTTTCAGGTCTTCGGCAATGGCTATCGCAACGTGCTCGGCCTGCTCGAAGGGAGCGATCCCGAGTTGAAACATGAAGTGATCGTGGTCGGGGCGCACTACGACCACGTCGGCTATGGCACTCCTTCGAACAGCTACGGCCCGACGGGCTTCATCCACAACGGCGCCGATGACAACGCCAGCGGCACCTCGGGGTTGCTCGAGGTGATCGATGCCTTTGGCAAGTTAGAACCGCGACCTCGGCGCTCGATCCTGTTTGCCTTTTGGGACGGAGAGGAAAAGGGGCTGCTCGGCTCCGAGCATTGGGCCGGTAATCCGACGATCGCGCTCGCTCGCGTGAAGGCGGCCATCAACATGGACATGATCGGTCGACTGCGAGCCAAGGGGCTCGAGGTCTCCGGCATCCGCACCGGAGCGGGCTATCGCCAATTCATCAGTCGCGGCAATGCCGGCGCCGGCGTGAAGGTCGACTTCAATTGGGAGAACGCCGACAACAGCGACCACCACTCGTTCTTCAAGCGCAACATTCCCTACTTGATGCTTCACACCGGCCTGCACGACGACTATCACCGCCCCAGCGACGATGCCGAAAAGATCAACGCCGAGGGAGTTCAACAAATCTCCAAGCTCATGGTCGGCACGCTGGGCGCCATGGCCGATGCCGACGCCTTGCCGCCGTTCCGCGCGCAGTCGCGGCAAGAGACGGTTTCGTTGCAGCGTAATCTCGATCGACCGTTGCCGCCCCTCGTGGGCCGCTTCGGCGTCGTGTGGGATCCGGACGACAAGTCGGCCAGCGGCGTGCGCGTGACGCGCGTCGTGCCCGGTTCGCCCGCCGCCAAGGCCGGCATCAAGGTGGGAGATCGCATCGTCGGTTTCGACGGCAAACCGTTGGTCGAAGGGGTTGATTTGCGTTCCTTGGTGATCGCCTCGAAAAGCCCGACCCAGGCGGTCATCGAACGCGAGGGAGAAGAAAAGCCCCTCGAGCTGCCCGTCGAGTTGGCCGGCTCGCCGCTGCGACTGGGCGTGACCTGGCGTGTCGACGACGCCGAGCCGGGCTGCGTGATCCTCAGCCGCGTCGTGCCGGGCTCGCCGGCCGATCTGGCGGGACTGCAAGTGAACGATCGCATCCACGAATTCGGCGGACGTACTTTCCTCACAAGCAAGGATTTCGCCGCGCTGGCCTCGTCACTCGAGGGTTCGCTCGATCTGGTCGTCGAACGGAACGGCCAGCTCCGTGGGGCCACGGTCGAACTGCCCGCCCTGGAAGTCGCGGCCGCCACGCTCGACGAAACGCCGATCGCCAACGCGGCAGAAGTCCCCGCAGCGGCCGATGCTCCCCTGCCCACCCCCGAATTCGTGCCGTAGATCGGGGCTCGACCAGCCGCGGTGGTTATGCGACGATACGCCGCATGAGCACCTCGCGACGCGAAAAGATCGAGGCCATGCTGGCCGAGGATCCCCGAGACGCCTTCCTGCGCTATAGCCTGGCGATGGAACTGGACAAGGCGGGCGAACACGACCGCAGCCTGGCCGAGTTCGCCGGGTTGATGACCGACGAGCCCCCCTACGTGCCGGCCTTCTTCATGTCGGCCCAGCAACTCGCCCGGCTCAGCCGCATCGCCGAGGCCCGCGACGTCCTGCGGATCGGCATCGAGCAGGCCCGCGTGCAGGGCAACGATCACGCCGCCGGCGAAATGGCCGAGTTCCTCTCCAGCCTGGGATCGCTCGGCGAGGTGTGAGCGCCCATCGAGCGGACAGGTGGTATAAGTCTGCTATGGAATCGATCATCCGCGACGTGACGACTCTCGACGAATCGCAACGCCGCCTGGTGGAGGCATTGCTCGGACACCAGCTTGAAGACAACCAGCGGCTCTATATTGAGGATGTCCTAAGACGGCCTCGAGTGCAAAGGTCTTTGCAACTCGACAATGACGAGGTAGTGGAATTCGTCGTCGCCGTGCGAGAGGCGGCGGAAGAGATCCAGCTTCCGGCCACAATTCCGCCATATGTCCCCGACGACCCGAAGGACGCGGCCTTGGTGCAAACTTCCATCGTCGGACGAGTCGACGTGCTCTGTACCCGTGACCGGCACCTGTTGCACCCGCAGGTGCTTGCCATCTGCCAGGCGAATGGCATCCGTATCCTATCGGACATCGAATTGCTCAACGAGCTGCGCGCGGTTGAACCTGGTAAACCAACCGCGTGATGTTGTAGCTGATGCTCGAGGCTCAACCACCCGGTGGTTCCCCACTTCAATTCCGAACCGCAATCGACCAGGCTTCACCGCGCCTACTTCACCAGGTTTTCTTCCAAGAACAGCACCTCGACCGCGTTCAGGTAGTCGGCGTTGTCTTTCTTGGCGAAGCCGTGACCTTCATTGTCGGCATACACGGTCCACACGGGGCGGCCGGCCGCGCGGACTTTTTCGGCGATCTGCTGCGCCT
The DNA here is from genome assembly GCA_019636335.1 of Pirellulales bacterium. NCBI lineage: Bacteria > Pseudomonadati > Planctomycetota > Planctomycetia > Pirellulales > Pirellulales bacterium. The sequence goes on along the minus strand of JAHBXR010000005.1, from coordinate 199,207 downwards.
CGGCAAACGGGACACGCGGGTCGTTGATGCCGTGCGCCACGAGCAGGGCCGATTGAATCTGGTCGACGCGGTTGGCTGGGCTGATCTTCTCGAAGAAGGCCCGCATCTTCGGATCGCGCTCGTCGCCGTATTCCGCGCGACGCAGGTCCTGGCGATAGGCACTCGTTCGTTCGAGGAACGTGATGAAGTTGGCGATGCCCACGCGATCGATCCCCGCGCGAATGCGCTCGGGAAAGTTCACCAGCGACGCCAGCACCATGTAGCCGCCGTACGATCCGCCGGCGACCGCCACGCGCTCGGGATCGAGCTCCGGCTGTTGGGCGATCCAATCCAGCAAGGCGCCGATGTCCTTGACGCTGTCTTCTCGCAGCTCCGCGTTATCGAGCTTGAGGTAGGTCTTGCCGTAACCGTCCGACCCGCGCACGTTGGGCGCGATGACGGCGATGCCCATCTCGCCCACGTGATACTGCGTCATGCCGGAGAAGATGGGGCGATACTGCGACTCGGGTCCACCGTGAATATTGATCAAGACCGGGGCACGCTTTTCTTTCGAGGCCGTCGGCGGTCGGAAGTAGTAGGCCGGAATCTCGCGACCGTCGAACGACGGATAGCGAATCCGCGTCGGCACGACAAAACCCTGTGGGTTCAGCCCGCCGATCTCGCTATAGGTCCAGCGCGTCAGTTGCTTGTCGCCAAGCGAGAGCGAATAGACGTCGGCCGGCGCCTCGGGCCGCGCCAACGTGAAACCGAGACGCGTCGAGTCGGGCGAGAACTCGAGTCCGGCGATGATGCCCAGTGGCAACTCGACCGGCGCGTACTTGTTGCCCTCGAGCAGATAGAGGCGGCTCGCCCCGTCATCGTTCACGACGAACGCCACCTGCCCTGTTTGCGGATCAACCTCGACATCGGTCACGTTCCAGGGAATGTCGCCGGTGAGCCAGTCGAGCTTCTGCGTGTCGAGCTTTACTCGCGCGAGCTCGTGGAATTCGCCGCGCGCATCGGACGTGAGATAGGCGGAGCCCGCGTCGGGCGTGAAGACGACGCCCCCCGAGCTGGCCGTATCGCCGCCGGGGATATCGAACATCGTCAGCTTCTTGTCCCCCACGCGCAGGTAGCCGGGATACGATTCGGTTCCCGAGACGAAACGCAGCATGCCGACGAGCGATCCGTCGCGGCTCCAATCGGTCGCGCTCCAGAACTGGCCATCGACCTCGAAGAGCATCTTCATCGAGTCGGGCCGTCGCGGATCGGCCGTGTAGAGATCCGTATCGCGGCCGTTGCGCCGGTTGCTGGCAACGATCATCTGCCGGCCATCGTCCAGAATCGGCCCCCGCAGGTTCCGCGACTTGCCGTCGGTCAAGAGCGTTGCGCGGCCGTTCGTGCGATCGAGCAGATAGAGCTGATTATTCTCGTCCCCGCCGGACGACATCGAGAGCACGATCGCGCCGTCGCGCGCCTCGGGAATGAACGTGCCGCCGACGGGCTCGTCGAAGAACGTGATCTGCTCGCGGCGCCCCGCCGGTTCATAGACGCGGTGCAATTGAATCGAATTGCCGAACCGCGTCTGAATCAGCAGGCCATCCTTGGTCGGGGCCCAACCAGAGAATCCCGCCGCGCGCACGTTCTGATACTGGTTCAGCCGGTCGAAGAGCGCCTCGGGCACCACCGGCACGCCGGTCGTCGCGATGGCCGCGGGCCGATGCGGATCGACCGGCTCGTCGGCGCGCGAATCGAGATTCATCGCGAGCACAACAGCGATGCCGAGGATCCAGCAAAGCTGGGGGACCGTGCGGAACGAACGGGTGCTTCCTGCAAGATGTTCCGTCGTCATTTGGCGTTGGCCTCTTTCACTCGCATTTCGAGGGCACGGATCAACAGCGGCGCGGTCTCGGGGCCGATGCTATTCTCTTCGCCATATTGCCGCTCGCTGCGGCCGTAGGCAAACGGGGCTTCGTTGTCCCACTGACGCTTCGGCACGATGTAGCCCAACTCGTCGTTGGCCAGGCCGATCAGCAGCCACTTGTCGCCCGGCATCAGGCTTTCGATCGACGGTTCGAGCGGCGCGTCGGCGAAGTCGGCGTTCGGCTCGACCGGTTCCTGGTACTGGCCGTACACCGATTCGGGATAGACCTCGCCGGGGATCCCCGCGATGTGCAGGTCGCCCAAGCGCACGTAGGAGACTTCGGTTTCCGCGGCGGGCAATTCCTTCGACTTGCCCCGCTTCATCACCGGACCGATCTCGTCGGAGTTGCCGGTCCAGACGAAGCCGTCACGCTTGAGGATGCCCAGCATGCGCCCCATCTGGTAGACGGGATTCTGCATCGGCACGCTGATCGGCTTGGCCGCGAAGGTGAACGGCGCCAGCTCGAGCGGCGTCGACGATTCGATCGCCTGGGCGGCTAGCTGGCCGACCTCTTCGCCATACAGACGGCAGAACTCGAAGTCTCCTTCGCCCAGCGTCTTTCCGTCGGCGTCCTTGATGCGTCCTTCGCGCGGCGGGGCCATCAGACCACCCACGGCGCCACTGAAATAGACGATCGGGCAGTCGTTGTATTTTTCCTCGAGCGTCTTGATCGTCGCCCAGGGAAAGTCGGCCGTGATCTGCGTGTTCTGGCTGCCCATGCACTCGGGATGGCAATTCCACTGCACGAGCAGTCCCAGCAGTCGACCGTCGTCGACGGCATTGAAACGCAGGGCGCGCAAGACGCCGTCGTATACCTTGGGAATGCGCGAATCGCGGAGCAGCGTGTCGTCCTGGGCGGTGCCATAGCTGGCCTTGGCGGGCACGGCGGCGGCTTCGGCGGCCCGCACCGTCTCGACCGTCTGGGCGACCATCGTATCGATCCAATCCTTGTCCACGCCGCTCGCGATGGGCGAAGGCCCCCACATGCCGATCGTGTCGGGACCTTCGTGATTGTGCGTGCTGGCGACCAGCACGTAGGTGAAGTCTTTCAAGCTCTCGCGGATCTGCTTGACCGTTGGATACTGCAAGCCCACCACGTCGTTCGCCACCAGCGCGATCTTGTCCTGGCCGTCGCGCAGGACGATCGCCCGGGTAAAGAGCGGATCGTGTACCCCCGTGGCGCGGCGATTCTGACCGTAGCCGGCAATCCAGACCGGTTTCTTGCCTTGGACGTCGGGTGTGATATCGCCCGAGGCGAAGCCCACGTCGACCCCCCGCGCCGAGGAGACCAAGGCAATCAGGCTCGCGCCAATCAGTAGTGCGAGCAGAGAAATGTTCCGAACGGTCATGGTGATGCTCCGAGCCCCGGAGAGTGTCTGGTTTGGCAAGTGGGCCGCGGCGTGCCCTCGCGGCAGGTGGGAATTCGACCAGAGTGACCGGCGGGGCGCAGTGTGTCAACCGCCCCGTGGCCCAGTGAATCCCCTATTGATCGATGGCCTAGCCCGTGAGTCGCGTCAGGGGATTCACGCGGTTCTCGAGCGGAAATCTCACCAGCCCGCCACGGCGTTGTGCTTCGAACGTGGCGACGATCATCTCGACGTCGGCGCGCCCGTCATACACGCTATTGAGCGGCTGGCGCTCTTCCTCGATGGCGGCCAGCAGATCTTTGACGGCGAGCAGATTGCCGGCCTGGGCGCCCCCGTCGCGCAGCGGCTCGTCGACGTCGACGCCGGCCGAGGTGATGTCTTTCCAGGGAGTACCCTCCGCGGCGCTGGCCCAACTGGCATCCTCGAGCCAGCGCGCCTGGGGCAAGTAGCCGGTCGCCAGGCGAATCACTCCCGCGGTGCCACAGATTTCGAGCCCGAACCGCGAGGGGTTCCCCCCTGCCCCGCGATAGCTGCTGAAATGAGCGGTGACACCGCCGGGCAGGCCGTACATGGCGCGGACGGCATCGCCGGCCAAGGGGCCGAGCCCTTCGTTGCCCTCGATGACATCGCTCGCTTGGATTGCCCGCCCCTCTTGCGTTACCGAGGCCAAACACCACTCGGGTTCGCCACCGAACGTGCGGATCAAATCCATGATGTGCGAGCCAAGCACCCAGGTATCTTCACCACCACCGCGCTGGGCATCTTCTTTCCCGCGCCCGCGCAATTCGACGATCCGCCCCAGCTTGCCCGACTCGAGCAACTCTTTGATCACCGGGATCTTGGGACTGTAGCGCGTCTGATGCGCCAGCGCCAGTTTGACGTGCGAGCGTTCGCAGGCGGCCACCATCTCGTCGGCGTCGGACAAGGTCGGGCAAAGCGGCTTCTCGAGGTAGATGTGAATCCCGCGCTGGGCCGTCTCGACCACCATCTCGCGATGCTTGTCGACCCACCGCTGGCAGATCGACACGACGTCGGGCTTCACCTTGTCGAGCATCTCGCGGTAGTCGGTGAACGTCTGCTCAACGCCGAGTCGCTCGGCCGCCTTGCGCAGCCCGGCCTTGTCGTCGTCGGCTACGGCCACGAGCTCCACCTCGGGCACGTCCTTCCAGACGACGTCGATCCCGTGCCCAAAATCACCGCGACCGGTGCGCCCGATGACCGCGGCGCGATATTTCTTGCGCATGGCTCGTCCCCTCACGTCGATGCTGCTTCACGTCACGACGATGAGTGTAACGACGCCCGCCAGGAGACGCGAGCATGAACCGGGATGCGCGCGGTACGCAGGAGAAAGGCTTTTAGATCGTATCAGTCGAGGGCTGCGACCATTCGTCGGCGCGCAGCCGGCCACCGGGCATGCTGCCCGAGCGGGCGAGCTCGTAGCGGCGGATCTTGCGATCGAGCGTCGAACGTTCGATGCCCAGGATCGTGGCCGTCTGGCTCTTGTTCCAGCCGGTCGAGCGCAGCGTGGCCAGGATATGCCGCCGCTCGACCTCTTCAAGCGAGAGGGGCACATAGGCGGTCGACTCGACCTGCGGCGGGTTGTCGACGGTATCGCCCGCCGTGGGGAGTTTCGAGAGGAGCAGATCTTCTTGATCGATCACGTCGCTGCGCGCCAGCACGACCGCCCGCTCGATGACGTTCTTCAACTCGCGGACATTGCCCGGCCAGCGGTAGCGGATCAACAGGTCCATCGCCGCTTGAGTGAAGCCCCGAATGCGCCGCCCCGTCTCCGAGGTGTACTTGTGCAGGAAGTGGTGCGCGAGATCGGGGATATCGTCGGGCCGCTTGCGCAGGGCCGGCACGATGATCTCGAGCACGGCCAGCCGGAAATAGAGGTCGCGGCGGAAGGTTCCCCGCGCGACATCCTTCTCGAGATCGCGATTCGTGGCGGCGATGACGCGCACGTCGACCTTCACCTGCTCGCTGCCGCCGACGCGCTCGAAGGGATGCCCCTCGAGCACGCGCAGGAACTTGGCCTGGATCGTGGGACTCATCTCGCCGATCTCGTCGAGCATGAGCGTGCCGCGATGGGCCGCCTCGAACTTGCCGATCTTGCGCTCGGTGGCGCCGGTGAACGCGCCCCGTTCGTGCCCGAACAGCTCGCTTTCGAGCAGGCTTTCGGTCAGCGCGGCGCAGTTCAAGCAAACGAAGACCCCCTTGCGCCGCGGACTGGCGTAGTGCATGGCCCGGGCAACGAGCTCCTTGCCGCAGCCACTTTCGCCTCGGATGAGGACCGTAGCGCGGCTGGGCGCCGCGCGGGCGATCTCCTCGTTCACGCGCATGATGGCTTCGCTGTGGCCGACGATCTCGCTCTCGACCCCCAGGCGTTCGCGAAGCTGCGCGTTTTCGTCCCGCACGACGCTCAGGTTCTCGGCCAGTTCCTGGCGGCGTCCCAGGTTGTGCAGCGCCACGGCCACGCTCTCGGCCACGGCCAGCGTGAATTCGAGATCCTCGGGATCGAGCACGCGCGCGGCGTCGGACGAGTAGAGATGCAGCAGGCCGAATAGCTTCTCGCCGCGGCGCACCGGGGCACAGATCACGCTCGTGGCGTGGATCTCTCCCTTGCTGTCGCGACGGGTGAGCGTGCTGTCTCCCATCACGTTGCGGGCCAGTACCGCTTCTCCCTCGCGCAGCACGGTGTCGGCCAGAAAGTTCGACACGCGGTAGTAGGGCTCGTTCGTCGTCGTGCGCGCCGAGATGACCTCGAGCGATTCGCCGGTCGGCCCCTCGACGTCCGAGCGTGGAAAGAGCAGCAAGGCGCCCGTGTCGACTTGGGTGGCTTCGAATAAACCGTCGAGCGCCAGATTGGCGATCGACGCGACGTCGGGGGATTTGGCCAGCTCGAAGCCGAGACGGCAGAGTCGCGCCGCGGCCTGGCCGGCGCGCGAGATGCCGCTATCGTCGGACGACGGCGCCTCGGCGGCGAGAAAACGTGTCTCGCCGCGGCGATGCGTGATCGTCGTCGGTTCGTGCGGCGACAACACGCTGGCATCGTCGACGGTGCGGCGCAGCGGGGTCGTGGCCTTCGCGGCGGGCAGCACGTGCGAGGCCTTCAGCGGAGAGTCGAGCACGGTGCTCGAATCGGCAAAGGCCTTCGACAGATCGTGGACGAACGCCAGTTGCGACTTGCCGATCCGAATGACCTCGCCCGGCGAGAGGGGGTGGTCGCCGCGCACGGCCAGCTCGCCGATGGCCGTGCCGTTGCGGCTGTCGAGATCGCGGAGGGTCCAGCGCCCCTCGGAGAGAAACACTTCGGCGTGATGGCGACTGCAACGCTCGTCCTTGAGGACGATCTGGTTCGTCGGCGCGCGGCCGATCGTCGCCGTCTGACCGGGGAGCAACCGGTAGACGTCGGTCCATTTCGTGCCTTCGCGAATCACCAAATAGGCGAGCATAGACATGCATCAGGACATGCGGCCGCCGTGCTTACAAGTAGTAAGCCCTGGCGCCACGGGGCTCTGCTTCGCCGGCCGAGCCGGTTCCGGGAACGAACGTTCCTACGGCCGGCCGAACGTGGATCAAAATCGGAAGTACGCCACCAACTATCCACCTTAGCCTTATCGCCTCCCCAAGTATACCGGCCCACGGGATGTGGCCGCGGTGGCCGCATCCCTCGCTGGCGCCGGCGACTAGCGAGCGACAGGGGGTTCGATTGGGGAACGCTGTTTTCTTGCGTCTCCCGGGGGACGTGATTACCCTTGAAGTTGGTCGTTTTATCCGGAACAGAGCGCCCACGACCGCGCGCCCATCTAATCGAACAGGGACCGAACCCATGGCATTCGCGCCGGCACCTCGTGCGCGCCGTAAATTCTGGCTCGCCGCCACTTCGCTTGCGGCCCTTCTCACAGGCGCTTGTTTCGAGGCCTCGACCCTGGCGCAGACGACCGGCGTCGGGTTCGTAACGCAGCCCGTGGGTGGTGTCTTCGTCGATGCCAATGGCGTCGTCGGCAATGCCGAGACCGACGCCCTCGGCAAGTTGCAGCAACTGCGCAAGTCGACCCTCGAGCAAATCCCCGGCGATCTGAACGAACCGGCGGAGCTGCGTAAGGTGTCGTTGCGTCGGCTGGAAGCGGCGCTGGCCGAGCACCTGAAGACGGGTAAGCCCCTGCCGCAAGAGATGCAGTACCTCGCCGGCTTGCAGCGCATTCGCTACGTGTTCGTCTATCCCGAACAGCAAGACATCGTGCTCGCCGGTCCGGCCGAAGGCTGGCGCGTCGAGCCGCATGGGGCGGTCGTTGGCGCCACGTCGGGTTTGCCCGTGATGCAACTCGACGATCTCGTGGTCGCCCTGCGCTCGGTGAATCGCCAGTCGCCGTCGGCCATTACCTGCTCGATCGACCCGACCGCCGACGGCATGGCACGATTGCAAACGTTCGTGAAGGGGCTGCGCGAGATCGGCGCAAACCCCCAGGTCACGATGGCGGCGCTCGAAGAGCAACTCGGCCCGCAACAGATTTCCGTCGGGGGCGTGCCGGCCGACAGTCACTTCGCCCGCGTGCTGGTGGCTGCCGACTACCGAATGAAACGTTTGGGCATGGGCTTCGATCCCTCGCCGGTGCCCGGGATGCCGAGCTTTCTGCAGATGGCCAAGCCGGGGGGCAACATGATGCCACGCTGGTGGATGGCCCCCAACTACGAGCCGATGCTGCGCGACGCCGACGGGTTGGCCTGGGAGCTGCGCGGCGCTTCGGTCAAGGCCATGACGGAAGATGCGTTCTTCAACGAGCAGGGCGTGCGTCAGACCACGGGCCATGCAAGTCCCGTGGCCCAGCGCTGGGCCGACACGATGACCGAGAAGTACGACGAGCTCGCCCTGGCCGAGCCGATCTTCGCCGAGTTGCGGAACGTGATGGATCTGGCCGTCGTGGCGGCCCTCGTCGCGCGCGAGGACCTGACGACCAAGGCCGGCTATAGCATGCCGCTGCTGCTCGATCCCTCGGATCTCGCCGCGGCCAAGTATCCCGCGCCGCGCCAGGTGGACAGTGTCGCCAGCTTCGTGAAGAAGGGGCGCAACTACGTGATCAGCGTCTCGGGCGGAGTCGACATCAATCCCTGGGCGATCACCGAGCGCAGCGAAACGAACGACTCGCTCGACGCCGTTCGCACGGCGCAAGAAGCCCCCGCCGCGGCCAATCGCTGGTGGTGGAATTAATCGCCCGCGATACACTGGTGCTGCCGGACGCGAGTGCTCCGGTCAGGGATGACACCTTCGCGCCCAGGACGCTCCCCCATGATTCACGTGATCGCGACCATCGAACTGACGCCGGGAAGCCGTTCGGCGTTCCTCCAGGAATTTGCGGCGCTGGTGCCGCTGGTGCAGGCCGAAGAGGGCTGCGTGGAATATGGCGCCGCGATCGATATTCCCACGTTGCTGCCCGCCCAGGGGCCGGTGCGCGAGAACGCGGTGATCGTCGTCGAGAAATGGCGCGATCTGGCCGCCTTGGAGGCGCATCTCATGGCGCCGCACATGCTGGCCTATCGGGGCCGCGTGAAAGCGATGGTCACCAGCACGCAATTGCAGGTGCTCGAACCCGCTTAAGCCACTCCTACGTCGACGTGTGGACGCGGGTGGCGGATCAGGCCACGTTGCTTGATCGTTCCGGACGCATCTGATTAGATGGTGCCGGATGGGTGGTTTGCCTACCCCGCGTCGTAGGGCAACTTCTTTTACCCCCCTGAGCCGAACTCCGCGAATGGGGAGTCTATATGCCGCCACGTGACCCGCGAGCGAATGACCGAGGTTCGCCCGGCGATGCGTCCCCCCCAGAACGTAAGAGCTGGCGCGGCAATACGGCGAGCAGTCAGACGATTGCACGCCATCGCTGGCAGCGCGACTGGACCAAAGAACAGGACATCGAGGTGCAACGCCGCAATCTGCGGCATCGCCTCAAGGTTCTTTTACTGTGCGGCCTGTTCCTGGGGCTGACGCTGGCCTTCGCCTACTACCTGTTCTATCCGGCGCGCAAGTCTCCCTTTGTACCGATCGCCGTCACGAAGTACGACTTTCCGATCCCGCCGAACTCGTTCGCGCGGGAAGACGTCGAACAGTTCAAGGATCTGCACGACGAATCGCTGGTCGTCGTCGATGGAACCGGCATCGAAGAGACGGACTGGAATCAAAGCTGGCGGAATGTGCCCGATGGCATCAATCGCCTGAGCAAGTTGCTCGGCAAGACGGTGGGACTGGCCCGGCAGCAGACGCTGGTGATTTACCTGAGCATGCACGGCGTCGTCGATCTCGACGAGCGCAACCAACCGCGTGCCTGCCTGCTACCACCGAGCGGCGGCAGCAATAAAGAGTGGCTGCCGGTGGCCGATCTGTTTGCCCTCTTGAAGAAAGAGGAATTCGCCCGTCGCAAGAAGCTGCTCATCCTCGACGCGCATCGTCTCGAGTCGGACTGGTCGCTGGGACAGCTTTACAACGGTTTCGGTGCGGCGCTCGAAGATGCTTTCCAAGCGGCGCAGGTGCCTAACCTGGTCGTGCTGACTGCGGCGGCGCCGGGACAAGTGGCCTGGGCTTCGCCCGAGATGGCCCGTTCGAACTTCGGCCATTTCGTCAGTCTGGGGTTGCACGGTCAGGCCGATGGCTTCGGACCGGGTGGCTCGGCCGATAGCGACATCACGCTGGCCGAACTGGAGGATTTCGTCCGCACCCAGAGCGATGCCTGGGCGAGCGAAAACCGCGTCGACCGTCAAACGCCCCTGCTGTTGGCCGGCAATCCGGCCGAGGCACGGCAATGGATCGTCGCCCAGACGCCCAGTCGGGGACTACTCGCCTGGCTCGCGAACTGGTTCGGAGCAAGCACGTCAGCGGCTCCAACGGCCGAAGCCACGACGCTACCCGACGCGGCGAGCGATGAATTGGCCGACCTCTGGCAGGAGCACCGCGATCTTGAAGAAGCCAGTGCGGTGAGCCGCGACCCGATCGGCTGGGAACTCTTCGAACGTCGCTTGATCTGGGGAGATCAACTGGCCGAGGCGGGGCAGGATGGCGACTACGGCAATGCTCGTAATAGCAACCTCGCCGAATTGAAGCGGCTGATCGCCCAATTGCGGCCGGCCGAAGTGGAGTATCCCGCCTCCACGATTCCGCTGGCCGAGTTATTGGGCGGACCGTCCGCGGGGCTCGCCCCCGCGCGCAATGCTTGGAAGAAGCAGCAGTCGGGCGTCGAGCGAAACGCCCTCCTCGCGACCCTCGACCAGCTCGAACAAGACTCGCCCGCCGCCCACGACTTCGCTGAAGTCCAGTTTCTGAGGCTATTGTCGAGTTACCTTCCAGCAGACGACTGGAGTACGCCGGACCTGGTCACCAATGTCGTGCGTTTGCGTGATCTGGCCGAGCAGGTGGCGGCGCCGGCCGATCTTCGCGTGTCGCCGTGGATCGCGCCGGCGGTCTCCGCGGCCGACGACAAGCGGCGGCTGGCCGAGGACAAGCTCTTCATCGGCGCCAAGGGGCAAGACAAGGGGCCGCAAAACGACGTACTCCGCGCCGACGATTTGTACAAGCGCGCACAGAAGCTCGGCAACGTGATGACGGCGGCCTACAAGTTGCGCGACGACATCGCTGCCAAAGGCCCCTATCTCGCCGCCTGGCTTAGCCGCCGTATGCCCGCCGCCCTCGAAGAGGCGAAGCTGGAAACCTATACCCAGAAGCTCGACGATCTGCTCAAGAGCGATTTCTTTCCGCTCCTCGAACGCTATCGATCCTTTTCCCTCGAGGGGCTCGAGCGGCCGGACGAAGATCTGGCCGATGTGACGGCACTCGACCGGCGCACGCAGTTGCTCAGCGACGAGATCGCCACGATTCGCGCGCACTTCAACAAGCTGCAAGACGCCTTCAACAGCGAGTGCCAGGAGCTCAAGGTGCTCGCCGGCGACAGCGGCAAGAACGATACCGACAAGCTGCGGCGCATTGCCGCGGTGTTATCGGTGCCGCTCGTCGATGCCCAAGATCGGGCCAGCCTGCGCGCCAACTACAAGCTGATCTCCGAGACACGCAACCATGCCTGGAAAGAGAAGGACAAGTCCGCCACGGCGCCGCGGCCCGAGGGAACGAAGCGCGAAGATCTCCAGCTCACGCGCCTCAAGAAATGGGATGACGTAAGCCATCCGGCGATCGCCGTGTTGCGTGCTGCCCTGCCGGCGGATAAAGACGCCGTCTGGGAGACGGCAGGTTCGGATCGGCTGTCCGACCTGGCCCGGCAAGGGGCCTTGCTGCGTCAGCGGTTGGGCCTGGGGTTGCAGGGAGTGAGCAACTTCGCCGCGGCGGCGCAGGCCGATGGCATAGCGAAATTCCGCCAGAATGCCGAGTTGCAAAAGAACTCGACGGCCCGTGCCGGGTTCGGCCAGGCCGACCACATGCTGCGCACGGTGGCGGCCTTGGGGCCGGCCCTCGACGCGCAACGCAAGGATCCACACCTGCCGTTGCAGGCGTTCGATCGTTGCTTCCTGTTCCGCTGGCAGGCGCGCCGCGCCATGGATGACTTCTACGGCTCCCCCGCGCCAGAAGAAGACTACTTCCTGCGCGCATCGACGAAGTATCTCGCCGCCGCCGCGCAGGCGATGAAAGTCTTCTGCGGGAGCGATGCGCCGAATTTGGGCGAGCTCGCCCTGCTCGAAGAGCGGCGCGTGGCGGCGGGCGAGATCGCGCGGTTTCCGCAGGCCGAGGAGCTCGCCCCAGGCGATGGCGATATCGAGCACCAGTTGCTCGTCGTGCCGCAACCCGGGCTTCCGGCGGGCGAGATGGCGGTCTATCTGGAACGTGAGGGGGTCGAGACGTCCCGACTTCAACTCATTCGTCCCGAAGCCAACGGATTTGACTCGACCGATTACCGACCGGCGGTCCCCACGGCGGCCAATCCGGCAACTTCCGATGGCAGCTACGAACTCAACTACTCCATTCGCCAGCCCGAGCCTGGCAAGAATTCGTTGCGCGGCGCTCGAGTGCGGGCCGTCGCCTACCTGCGCGGACATCTCAGCGAAGAGCCGCTGTTGTCCGATCCCCTGCTGGTCGAGTTTCGACCACCCCCGTACGTGCCCCCCACGGTGCTCGTCAATCGGTCGCGCTTCAAGACGGGCGAATTGATGTTCGTCTTCGATTGCTCGGGGAGCATGTCGGAGCCCACGGCCGATGGTCAACGTTTCGATATCGCCCGTAAGGTTCTCCTGGGCGTTGACGAGAAGGGAGGCGTGCTCGATCGCCTGGCCGGCACGGGGCTCTATCGCGTGGGGCTGCGAATCTACGGTCACCGAGTCGGGTGGGTGCCCCAAGATCCCAACGATACCCGGCCCCCGCAGGTGCGCCGCAATCCGGCCATCCTGGAACTTCATCCACAGGATGTGAACCACGATTTGTATCGGCAGAAACTGGCACGCATTCGTCCCGGCAACGACGTCGACCGCCTGCTGCCGATCGGCAATTTCACGCAGACCGAGCTGAATGAAATCCGCAAGCTCTTCTTCAATGCCTCCTTCAAACCGTGGGGCATCACGCCCCTGTACTATTCGATCGCGCAGGCGCTCGAACAAGATTTCCTGGGTGGGGGCGCCGCGGCCGAACGCCGCATCGTCGTCTTGACCGACGGCAACGATCAGCAGAATCAAGATCGGGACCTGCCGCCGGCCGATCGTATGGACGCGGCGACGCTCAGCGCTCGTTTCAAGGAATATCGCCAGCAGCATCCCGGGCAGGAGGTGAAGCTCGATATCGTCGGTTTCCATGTCGAAGAGGCGCCCGTGCTGCGCGGCATCGCCCGCGAAACGGGGGGTGAGTTTCACCGCGCCAGCAATCCGCAAGAACTGCTCAACAGCCTCGAACAGTCGCTCGGCTTGAGCAACTACGTGGTCGTTCCCGGCAGCGGCAAGGAAATCGGCCCCGGCGACTTCGGCAAGCCCCTCCCCATCGATCCCCCGCCGCGCAAGAAAACTCCCTACACGGTCCGCGTGAACAAGAGTACGAGCGAGACCGGCGTAGAGCTCGAGGGGGGCGAGGCCATCGAGTTGACGCTCACCGACGTGGGCAAGCTCGAGCACAAGCGCTACCGGCACGAGATTCGACAAACCGTCGAGAACCTGCTGAACCCCGACCAGGCAGGTCCTCGCGAGATCTTCTTGGGCTCGCATCAGCCGCCTGCTCGAGTAGGCGAGGAGCGGCGTTTCCTCATTTCGGTACAGAACCAGGACGAAACGAAGTTCAGTCCAAGGCCGGCCGAAGTGTGGGCCGAGATTACGCCCGTGTTCAAGTCGTCGACGCAGCCCGCGCCGACCTACACGTTCTTCGACGCGTACTTCGAACCGCAGCGCCCCGTCCCGGTACTTGGCTTCGAAGTCCCCCGCTGGCCGTCCGAGGCGGCCGAGGCCGAGGTCACCCTCTGGTGCAAGTACACGCGCACCCTGCCCGACCACGAAGTCTACGTGGCCGATGTTGCCAACCAGCCGGGGCTGTCGCTCGACAAACGCTCGATCCCCGGGCTGCCCGAGGTGACTTTCGACGTCAAAGTCGGAGCGGTGGGCGATCCAGTCGACGAGGTTTCGGAGGTGGTGGTCACGGTCAAGCAGTCGGGGACGGGGCGCGACCCAGTCAAGGTCACCATGAATCCCCCCCCTGTGGCCGTGCAGCACCAGTATTTCGACTCGAACCGGTCGGTGCGTCACCGCTTCCGCTTCGAAGGGGTGCCTCGTGCCCAGTTGCTCGACAAGCTGGCACGCACGTACTCGATCGAATTCACGAGCGCTGAGCGGCTGAAAGAAGGGGCCATTACGCCCCCCGAGCCCTTCCGTGTGGTGATCCCGGACTGACCAAAAGGGCTGCTCCACGACCCAGGTTCAAGGCATTTGTCGGCCAACACTTAGTCGCTTCAGTCGTCACAATCGTTTTGTACGGCTTTTTTTGCGCCGATTTGTTGACGCTTTGAATCTGCCCAAACTACTATGGCGGTTCGGGCAGGCCGCCCCCCTGACAGGTTGGTTGCACGGGATGGAACGCCGTGCAAGTCTCCGCTGCCATATCACGGCGAATCGTGCGCACCCTGGATGCTGCGACGCCGGATCGGGCAGTTCTCGCATTGAGCGACCCTGAGTGCGTTCGGGTCACGCTCAACCAGACCAGCATCACGACGAACCTCCGCGAAAAGGTCTACTCATGGCTCCTTGGTTCCCGCGTCGCAATCGATCGAACCGCAGCCCACGTCGCACGCCCTTCGGCAAGCTTCTCTCCACATCGTTGACGGCGCGAGCGAGGATGTCGATCGAACCGCTCGAAGAACGGGCCCTGCTGGCGGTGTTTCACGTCTCGGAAGCAACGGGATTTGACACGAACGACGGCAGCGCGGCGAATCCTTTCCGCTCGATCCAGGCAGCGTTGGTTGCGGCCGCCACGACCGACGACGGCGACGATCACATCAAGGTCGAAGAGGGAACCTACGACTCGGCGGTGTACGATCTTGCCATCGACATGAACGCGAGCGATGAACTCGACAATCTCAAGCTCGAGGGGGGCTACGTAGCGGGTTCCGGCTTCGCGACCCGCGACACCGTGAACAACCCCACGATCTATGTGCCGCAAGGTGCCGGCGCCGCCGTCACCATCGGCGATGCGAACGTGACCCTCGACGGATTCCAGTTCACTTTCGATGGCACCGCCGATGGCGTGGTGGTCGCCGCGGACGATGCGACACTCATCGACCTGAGCGTCACGAATGCCAAGGATGGCATCAGTGCCGCGTCGGTGGCCAACCTGACCATCAACGGCGTCAAGTCGAACAATAATTTTGGCGACGGCTTCTCGCTGACGGCCATGACCGGCACGCTCACGATCGACAGTTCCGAGGCTATCTCGAACGTCGACTGGGGGCTGCTCGTCTCGGGAGCGGATTCGGTCGGCGTGTCGAACTTTAATGCCGGTGTGAATGGCGGCGGCGGTCTGTCGCTGACGACTTCCGCCACCGGCGCCGTGGACCTGAGCGATGTCAACGCGTCGAGTCATGGCCTTCAGGTCGGCATCAGCCTCGGGACGGTGGGGGATGTCACGGCGACCAACGTGACGTCGAACGCAAGCCTGCAGGGGCTCGTGATCTCATCGGCCGCCTCTTTCACCGACACCGACGGCACCTATTCGAATAACCGCGACGGTGGCATCCAGCTCTCCACGATCGGCGGCGCCATCGAACTGACAAACACGTCGGCGGACAATAACAATACGGATGCCGATGGTGTGGGCGACGGCCTCGTCATCAATACCTCTGCCACGAGCAACGTCACGATTTCGGGCGGTAGCTACTCGGCCAATCGCAACGGCATCGTCATCAGCGCCTCGGCCTCGCTCAGCAGCTCCAGCGTGACCGCAGATAATAACAGTGACGGCATCGGTCTGTCCGCGGCGGTCACGGGCAATGCCACGATCACTGCCGGCTCCTACAACGGCAATGGCACGGACGGTATCCGACTGAACGTCACGACCGGCGACGTCTTGATCAATGGCGGCGCGACCGCCAGTTCCAATGGCGATCACGGCATCCAGGTCACGGCTAGCGCCGCTACCGGCGACGTGACCATCACCAGCGTCACGGCCAGCGGCAACGACGACCACGGGATCCTCGTCAATTCCGCCGCCCTCTTCAGCGGCACGAGCATCACCGCCAACGACAACGACGACGACAACAACGGCACCGGCAACGGCCTGCGCCTGCTTTCCATCGACGGCGCTGTGACGTTGGATGACGTCACCGCTCTGGAGAACGCCACCGGCTTGACCGTCGACGGCGCTGGTTCCTTCTCCGACACGAATGGCAACTACTCGAATAACGACGACGGCGGCATCGTCTTGATCGCGATCGCCGGCACGATCGAGCTCACCAACACCACCGCCGACGCCAACAACTTCGACGCCGATTTCGTGGGCGATGGCCTGACCGTCAACGGTTCCGCCACCAGCGATATCACGATCACCGATGGTAGCTACTCGAACAACCGCAACGGTATCTTGATCGCTTCGTCTGCGTCGCTCACCAGCGATAGCGTGACGGTCGACAATAACAGCGACGGCTATGGCCTCATGGCAACGGTCACCGGGAACGCGACGATTACCGCCGGCTCTTACGACAGTAACGGCTTCTCCGGTCTTCGTCTGGATGTCTCAAGCGGCGATGTCTCGATCACGGGCGGAACGACCGCCAACGACAACGGCGATCACGGCATCCAGCTCACCGCCAGTGCCGCCACCGGCGATGTGACCATCACCAGCGTTACGGCGAGCGACAACAACGACCACGGCATTCTGGTGAACAGTGCCCGATCGTTTACCGGCACGAACATCACGGCCAACGATAACGACGACGACGACAACGGCACCGGCGATGGCCTGCACCTGCTCTCGATTACCGGCGCCGTGACGTTGAACTCCGTCACCGCCCAGGGCAACGACCCGGGCCTGTTGGTCAACGGGGCGGGGTCCTTCTCCGACACAGACGGCAACTACTCGAACAACAACGACGGCGGCATCGTCTTGATCGCGATCGCCGGCACGATCGAGCTCACGAACACCACCGCCGACAACAACAACGTCGATGCCGATGCACTGGGCGATGGCCTCAATATCAGCAGCTCACCCACCAGCAACATCACGATCTCCGGCGGCAGCTACTCCGGGAACGTCAATGGTATCGTGATCGCTTCGTCGGCGTCCCTCGACATCGACAGTGTGACGGTTGACGACAATACGGCCGGGTACGGCTTGCAGGCCACGGTCTCAGGCAACGCCACAATCACCGCCGGTTCCTACAGCAACAACCTAGGGGGCGACGGTGCGAAGCTCACCGCCGGGGGCGATGTGTCGATCGACGGCGGTTCGTTCGTCAACAATTTTGGAGATGGCGCCGAGATTGACGCCAACGGCAACGTCAGGGTCGACAACTTCACCCTCGTCTCGGGCAACAAACGCGGCATGGTCGTCATCGGCGCCGCGTCCTTCTCCGACACCGACGGCAACTACCTCAACAACGACGACGGCGGCATCCTCTTGGAGGATATCGCCGGCAACGTCACGCTGACACGCACCGTGGCCGACAACAACGACTTCGACGGCAACGGCACCGGCGACGGCGTGCGGGCCACAAAGAACTTCAATGCCTACGCCATCGGCGGTGCGCTGAACGTACTGGGGGCGAAATTCCGCGATACGAATGCGTCGCTGACCGTACGTCAGCAGTCGGGCCTCTTCGTCGAGGATATCGCCAGCGACGTCTCGATCGGAAACTCGGGGCTAGACAACACGGTCGCCACTTCGAACGTCCAGTACGGTGTGAGGATCAAGGGCGTTGATACGAACCTGGTCACGGTCTCCGATGCAAATCTCTCCAACAACGGCGGCGACGGCGCCCACTTCGAGAACATCCTCGATCTGACCGTCACCTCGGTCACCGCCAGCGACAACGGCGGTCACGGCTTCCTGTCCACGATCATCCTCGGCGCCGTCAAGTTCGAGGGGGGACAATACAACGGAAACTCGCTGAACGGTATCGATCTGTTCCTGGCGCCCGGCACCACGGTCGAGTTGAACGATGTCACCGCCGGCGTCGTCGGCAATGGCAATGGTGGCGTGGGCTTCAAGATCGACTCCGCCTCGCCCGCCATCTTGAGCCTCATTCTTGAAGATCTCTCGATGGCGGATAACGACGCCGCCAACGCGCCCAACGACGTGGGTGGTCTCCTCGCGAAGCCCGTCACCTCCCTCCTCTATCGACCGAGTTCGTTGCCTGCCAATGTCCTCGCGGCGGACCTCGTCGAGTTGACGGGCACGCACATTGCCCATACCCGTAACGGCGTGGCTCAACAGCGGATCGGCTATGCTTCGATCGGCACGATGACGGTCAGCACGCTGGATGGTGATGACACGATCAATGTGCGTGGCGATCTGGGTGCTATTCCGATCACCGACCTGGACCTGTTTGCCGGTTCGGGCAACGATCAGTTGAAGGTCATCGAGCCGGCCGCGGGCGCATTTCCGACGGTCGATATCTTCGGCGAAACGGGGCAGGACAATGTCGAGATCTTCCTCGGTCGCGCCGGCATCGCGACCACGATGTCGTTCGACGGCGGTGTCGACGCCGACTGGGACACCTTCACGGTCTACACGCGCAGTGCCGCCAACAGCACGATCACGATCGACCATGCCCAGGTCGTGGCGCTCGTGCCCGGCACGAAGACGATCAACTACGCCAATGTCAGCGGCTTGAACGTCGTGTCCAATGGCGGGCACGACCATTTCACGATCAACGAGAGCCTCGCGCCGGCCCACACGTCGGACCCCGCGTCGTTCCCCCGCGTGGTCGGCGTGTACGGGCAGAACGGCAACGATACCGTCACGCTCAACCTGGGCCGTCACGCCAGCCCGACCAGCTTCAATGTCGTGGGTGGCGCCGGCGTCAACGAACTCCGGCTCTTCACGCACAACGACAGCGCGGATCAGGTCGTCATGACCGAAAGCGCGATTACCAATGTGCTCAAGACGGTCAGCTATGCCGGGCTGAACCGCGTCAACATCGACACCAAGGGGGGCGACGACTCGGTCAGCGTCATCCAACCCGCCGTCGGCACGTTCCCCTCGTTCATCACGCTCGAGACGCAAGCCGGGAACGACAGCATCTCGATTCGCATGGGCCTGCCGACGAACGCCACGCTGTTCGACATCAAGGCCGGTACCGGCGCCGACGATCGTCTCGTCGTCTCGACCGGCAGTGGCCATGCCGACGTGGTCAACATCAACAACGAACGCATCGAGACACTGCTCGGTCCGGTTCATTCGGCCGAGGACGTCAAGCTGATCAAGTACGCCGGCATCGACTACCTGAAAATGTCGACGGCCGGTGGCAAGGACACCATTACCGTTTCCTCGACGGGGACGCCGCCGCTGCCCAAGAGCGTACACCTCTTCACCGAGGATGAGGACGACTCGGTCACGATCAACATGCGGAACATCGGGCCCGGCAACACGGTGCTCGTCGACGGCGGCAACGGCAACGACTTTATCGTGGCCAATCTGCCGGCCGACGCATCGCTCGCGATCCCGCCGAAGGCGAACCCGAACGATCCGCCGCAGAACATGTCGGTGGCGATCAACGCGGTCTTCCCCGACTTGCGCATTCGCGGTGGCGCCGGCGATGCCGACAAGTTCGTCGTCCGCGACGTCCTGGGACGTGGTACGCAGATGGAAGTCGACAATGAATCGTCCGGCGCTCGGCTGACGGTCGATACCGCGATCGAGTGCGTGCAATACTATGGCTTCGATGGCAACGACCACATTCGCCACTTGGCCCAGACCAATTCCTTCATGGATGGCGGGCTGGGAGACGACACCCTCACCGGCGGCAACCTGGCCGACTTGATCTTCGGCGGGGCGGGCAAGGACCGGCTAATAGGTGGGCCGGGCGATGACTATCTCTTCGCCGATTTCAATGCCCAGGGCGTCGAAACCATCGACAGCGGCGATTACCTCGACCCAGGCACGGGCTTCGACACCTACGTCTCGCGCGGCATTGATCACATCACCGGTTTCGAGGTCGCCGAGGGCGAGCAAGGACGCGTGCAGCAGGACGGCGCTACCTTCGACGTCATCTTCTGGTTGATCGCCAACTTCAACAAGACCGAGTACAAGACCTTGACGGCCGAAGCACTGCTCGGCCAGGCACTCAGCAAGACTTGCGCTCAGAAGCTCGACTTCACGCCGTCGCCGGGTTAGCAGACTGAGGGAAGTATTCCTCGGCCTGCGAACTTGGCGAGGGGGAAGAATGTCACGAGGGCATGCTTCCCCAGGCTGTTAGTCCGCGGCGCTCGGCAGGGCGAGACGCGGGGCAGGGAGAGCTGTTTGCGCAAGCGTGCCGCGCAGCTTTTCCCCGCGCCGGCCGAAGCCTATCATGGCGGGACCGTCCGCACCGGTTCGTGCGGACCCTTCACCCGTGCCGGGAGCACGCCTCGCCATGCTGCGTCCCTTTTTCGTTTGGATGGGGGCTTTAGCCTGGCTGAGCCTGCTCGCACCGCTGTTTGCCGCCGAGCCCGATCAAGCACCTTCTACAAGCGACGCGGCGACCGTTCCCACCGACGTGGCCGAACTGGCTGCGCGGGTGCGCGATTCCATCGTGGTCATCACCACCACCGGCCGCGATGGCAGGCCCTTGGGAGTCGGTAGCGGCTTTATCCTCTCGGCCGAAGGCTTGATCGCCACGAACTATCATGTGATTGGCGATGCGCGGCCCATTCGCGTCGAGTTGGCCGATGGCCGCAAGCTCGAGGCCGTCGCCGTGCAGGCCTTCGATCGCAAGGCCGATCTAGCGATCATCCGTGTCGACGCCACCGGGTTGCAGCCACTCGAACTGGGCGATTCCGATGCCGTCCGCGCCGGGCAGCCGGTCATGGCACTGGGCAACCCGATCGGCCTCGAACGTAGCGTCGTCGCGGGAGTGGCCTCGGCCACGCGCGAGATCGATGGTCGTCCCATGATTCAACTCGCCATGCCCATCGAGTCGGGCAACAGCGGCGGGCCGGTGGTCGATCTCGAAGGACGCGTCTTGGGCATCGTGACGATCAAGTCGATCGTCACCGCGAATCTTGGGTTTGCCGTGGCGGTGAAACAATTGCGCCCGTTGATCGAGAAGCCCAACCCGATTCCCATGGCTCGCTGGCTGACCATCGGCCAACTCCGCGCGGATCAATGGCAGCCGGTCTTCGGCGCTCGTTGGCGGCAGCGGGCCGGGCGCCTGGTGGTCGATGGCTTGGGAGAAGGATTTGGCGGGCGTTCGTTATGCCTCGCCGTGCGCGACGTGCCCGAGGCCCCGTACGAACTGACCGTTTCGGTGAAGCTGGCCGACGAGTCAGGCGCGGCGGGCCTGGCATTCGATGCGGATGGAGGCGATATCCATTACGGGTTCTACCCAACCGCGGGGCGCTTGCGGTTGACGCGATTCAACGGACCCGATGTGAATAGCTGGACGATTCTCGCCGAGGAGGAATCGGACCACTACCGGCCCGGCGATTGGAACCTGCTCAAGGTGCGGCGCGAGAGCGATCGGCTGCTGTGCTACGTGAACGATCAACTCGTCATCGAATCGCGCGAGGCTGCGCTCCCCCCCGGCAAGGCCGGTTTGGCCAAGTTCCGCGACACGGCGGCGGAGTTCAAAGGCTTTGCCCTCGAACGCGAGTTGCCCCGACTCGCGCCGACGGAAGACGTGCTGACGCGTTTGTTGCCGCTGATCGAAGAGGCCGCCAGTCAAGAAGCTGGTGAAGATTTGATTACGCGACTCCTTCCCGATGCCAACGCCGGGGCCATGCTGCTGCGACGACGTGCGCGCGAACTGGCCGAATCAGCCAGGCATCTGGAGGAGTTGGCCGACGCCGTTCGCCGGGCCGAGGCCTTGCAGGTACTCGAACGGGCGACCAACCATGCCGATGCCGAGATCGACCTCGTCAAAACGGCGTTGCTCATTGCCCGGCTCGACAACGATGAAATCGACGTGGCCGCGTACGAGCAAGCAGTGGCCGATATGGCGGCCGAGATCAAGTCCTCGCTGGTGGCCGAGAGCGATGAGTCCGCCCGGCTGGCCGCGCTCGACCGCTACCTGTTCGAGGAAAATGGCTTTCACGGAAGTCGCACCGAGTACGACAATCGGGCCAACAGCTATCTCAACGAAGTGCTCGACGACCGCGAAGGTCTGCCCCTCACGCTGGCGGTGCTGTACATGGAATTGGGCCGGCGGCTCGATTTGAAGATCGAGGGGGTGCCGCTGCCAGGGCACTTTATCGTCCGCTACGTGCCCAGTTCGGGCGAGCCGCAGTTGATCGACGTCTTCGAACGCGGAGTACGAATCTCACGCGAAGAGGCGGAAGATCGTGTCGAGTTGGCCACCGGCGCCGCGGCGCGCGAGGCGTATTTCGAAGCCGCCTCGCATCGTGCCATTCTCGTGCGTCTGCTGCGCAATCTATTGGGGCTCAGCCAGCAGGCGGGCGAGTTGGACCGCGCGCGAGGGTATCTCGACGCGATCCTCATCGTCGACGAGCACGAGCTAGAGGCCCGCTCCGTTCGCGCCGTGCTGCGATTCCAGTCGGGCGATCGCGCCGGCGCCATCGCCGACATCGATTGGCTGCTCGAGCATGGCGATGCCGAACTCGACCTGGATCGCGTGCGCCAATTCCGCGACTATCTCGAAAACCAACCCTGATTCCGCACGAGCTCTGATGTCCATGAACTCGATCAATTGGCGCGCCTGGCTCTATTGTGTGTGTGGCAGCGTTACCACGCTGTGCGCGGCGGAAACGCCCGATGCGGTCCCCCCTGCCCCGCCCGCCGCGGCCGAGGTTTCCGCCACCCCGGGCGAAGCGCCGTCCGCCGAAGGTAGCCCCGACGTCACGCAGCCTCCCGCCGGGCACTCGCTGCATGGCGATTCGTTCAATGCAGGGCCGCGTCAGGCCGCTTACGAAATGGCCGGGACGGGACGCATCGATTTTCCCATCACGACGAACGATCCCCGCGCGCAACAGTTCTTCGTGCAGGGGATCGGCCAGTTGCATGGCTTCTGGTACTTCGAGGCCGAACGGGCCTTTCGCCAGGCGCTGGCGTATGACCCCGACTGCGCAATGGCCTATTGGGGGCTGGCGCTGGCCAATCGCGAGAACGCGGACCGAGCCCAGGCGTTCCTGCGCGAGGCCGTGCAGCGCAAGTCGCAAGTTTCGGCCAACGAAGCGTTGTGGATCGACGCGCTCGACCACCTGCTGAATCCCCCCGACAAGCAGCCCAAGCACGAGACGTGGCGCACGTTCATTCGCGATCTCGAAAAGATCGTGCATGCCGATCCGCAGGCGGTCGAGCCGCAGGCGTTTCTCGCCTGGGCCATCTGGCAAGGTGCCCGCGAAGGAGTCCCCATCAACAGTCACGAGGCCACCGACGCGCTGCTGCAGCAGGTGATCGCGCGCCAGCCGGACCACGCCGGGGTCCACCATTACACGGTGCATCTCTGGGATGAAGAAAAGCCGGAGCGTGCCCTGTGGGCGGCGGCGGGCATCGGCCCGGCGGCCCCCGGCATCGCCCACATGTGGCATATGGCCGGCCATACCTACGACAAGCTAAAGCGCTATTCCGATGCCGCCTGGCAGCAAGAGGCTTCGGCCCGCGTCGATCACGCCTACCTACAGCGCGACCGCGTCATGCCCTACCAGATTCACAACTACGCGCACAATCAGGAGTGGTGCGTCCGCAGCTTGAGCCACATCGGTCGAGCGAGCGACGCGCGGCAGTTGGCACGCAACCTGATCGAGTTGCCGCGACACCCGAAGCACAACCGTGTGAGCGATGGCCGCAGCGCGGCGGGCTTCGGCCGTGCTCGGCTTCTCGAGTTGCTCGCACGCTACGAATTATGGAACGACGCGCTCGCCTTGACGACGACTTCCTACCTCGAACCCACGGAAGACAAGTCCGACCAGGCCAGACGCTGGCACCTGATCGCGCTGGCACAACTCGGCACGGGCGACTTGCCAGCGTCGCGCGAGACGCTAGCCAGCCTCGAGGCGATCGCTCCGCCGGCTGCCACGCCCCCTGAAACGGCGAATCCGACTGAAGCCCAGCCGGCGGAGCCCCCTGCCCCGTCGTCGCCCGATGCGGCGCCCCCTGCGACGAGCGAGGCAAAGCCCGCCGATTCGCCCGAAGAAGCCAAGCAGCAAGAAGAAGAGGAAAAGAAACGCCAGGAAGAAGAGAAACGCGAACGCGAACGACGCGAACGCGAAGAAAAGCAACTCCGCGAAACCGTCGAGCGTTATGCGCAGGAGATTAAAGCCTGGCTCGCGCTGGCCGAAGGCCGCGCGGAAGAAGCGCTGCCAGAGCTGGAAAAGATCGAGGGTCTGTCGAAGGAACGATTGGCTCGCGCGTACTTGTCGGCGGGCAAAAACGACCAGGCCATCGAAACAGCTCGTGCCGCGGTCGAGGGCAACCAGGGAGACGTTCTCGCGCTGGCGACCCTGGTCGAGGTCCTGCACGGCGCCGGTTGTTCGGCCGAAGCGAAGGAGGCGTTCGAACGTTTGCGGGCGATCGGCGCCCAGGTCGAGTTGACGACCCCGCCCATGCGACGTTTGCAGCCGATTGCCGAGTCGCTCGGCTTCGGCTCCGATTGGCGCCCGGCGTACGAACCGCCGGCGGATGTCGGACCGCGTCCCGATTTCGACACGCTGGGGCCCTTCACGTGGCAGCCGCAACTCGCGTCGGCCTGGAAACTGGCCGATGCCGCAGGCCGAGAGATATCGCTGGCCGATTATCGGGGCAAGCCGGTCGTGGTGATCTTCTACCTGGGTATCGGCTGCCTACACTGCGTCGAGCAACTCGAAGCCTTCGCGCCGTTGGCCCCCGAGTACGCCACGGCTGGGATCGAACTCATCGGCATCAGTACCGACGGACCAGAACTTTTGCGCCAGTCGCACGAACGATTCGCCAAGTCGAACGAAGAGGGAAAGTTCCCCTTTCTCTTGCTCTCTGATGCGGCGTTGAGCACGTTCAAGCAATACCGCGCGTACGACGACTTCGAGCAGTTGCCCTTGCACGGCACGTTCTTGATCGACGGCGATGGTCGCGTCCGCTGGCAGGACATCGGCTACGAGCCCTTCCAGGACGCGAAGTTCCTGCTGGAAGAGGCGAAGCGATTGCTGGCCGTATCGCCGGATGACACGGGGCATTGAGCCCCGCAGCCCTGAGCGAGGGCGAATTCAACGCTCGGCAAGCTGCTCGAGACAAGCGCGCATATAGTCGATGCTCTCTTGCGCCAGCCGCTCGATGCCGGGCGAGTAGTCGAACACCTCGACCGAAACCCAGCCCTGGTAATCGACCTGCCCCAGGGCCTCGAAGATCGGCAGAAAATCGAGCTCGCCAAACCCGGGCCCCAGCTTGTTGGGATCGTTGGCGTGGAAATGAACCATCCGCGCGGAATGCTCGCGGATCAGCTCGGGAATCGGAATCGATTCGCTCGACATCGCCTTGCAGTCGAGGTGCAGGCGACAGTGGGGCGAGCCGACCATTTCGATCAGCCTCACTCCTTCGGCGGCGGTGTTCAGAAAGTTGCCTTCGGCCGGCCCTAACGGTTCAACTGCCAGGACGACTTCCTGTGCTTCGAACGCCGGTAACGCCGCGGTAAGGACATCGGTGGCGTGCGCGAAGGCCTCGTCCATGGTCATGCCCGGCACGACGTTGCGTTGTTGCGGCGAACCGAGCACCAGGATCGAGCCCCCCAAATCGCGACAGAGACGCGCCAGTTCACTGAGATAGTCCGCCGTTCGCTGACGTACGGCACGATCGGCGCTGGTCAGGTAAAATCCTTCGGTCTTGGCCAGCAGCCAGTGCAAGCCGACGACCGTGAGATCGGCGGCCGCGGCCTGGCGGCGAACCTCGTCGCGCTTGGCCGCCGAGATGCGGCGTGCGTCGGTATCGATCGTGAAGGGGGCGATCTCGATGCCCGAGTAGCCGCACTCGCGCGCAAAGGCAAAGGCCCGCTCGAAGGGCCAGTCGAGGAACGTCTCGTTGCAGATGGCGAATTTCATACACGTACGCTCGCGACGCGTTGGTTCGGCTCACACGCCGGGGAGTTTTTGCTGGCGTGGGGCGGCCTTGGCGCGAGACTTCTTTGGGGCGTAGGGCTGGGTGACGTCGGCCAGCCGTCGACCGTTGGCCGTGCTCGGCGCACTCACGGTTGGTTCGGCGGCTCCGACCAGCGGATCGCCGACCTTGATCGCGGCGAGCCGCGTGCGGACGTTTTCGGCGTAGTCGGGCGAAAGCTCGAAGCCAAAGTAACGCCGATCGAGCTTCTTCGCCACGGCCAAGGTGGTGCCGCTGCCCGAGAAAGGATCGAGCACGACTTCGCCCGGCTGGCTGCACGCGCGA
This sequence comes from Pirellulales bacterium, assembly GCA_019636335.1. Lineage (NCBI taxonomy): Bacteria > Pseudomonadati > Planctomycetota > Planctomycetia > Pirellulales > Pirellulales bacterium. The sequence goes on along the minus strand of JAHBXR010000005.1, from coordinate 172,977 downwards.
AGGATGCGTCCCAACAGTTGCTCGGGCATCTGGCAGCCATGCCAGCCGGCGCGTTCCTTGAACGTGCCACAGACACGGGGGAAGTACCACGTGTCTTCGTCCGCCTGAAAGCCCTCGGGCAGATCCTGCGGACGCAAGATCCAGGTATCGTCCGGCAAGCGTCCCTTGGCGGCCGCGCGGCGATCGCCATACACCAACTGCCGCGCCGAGGGGACGCGCACCTCCTGATCGTTGAAGGTGAACTTCTCGGCGTCTTTGACGAAGTAGAACAAGTGCGCGTGCGAGCGGCTGAACTTCGTCTTACAGTTCACGCCGAACGTGTAATACCAGACGACCCAACTGCGGCAGGTGAAGCCGAGTTGCCGCGTGGCCTCGACCTTGAGTTCCGCGGCATACTCGTCACCAATCGCCAGCCAGAAGCTGCCGTCGGCCTTGAGCACGCGATGGATCTCGGCCATCCAGTCGCGGCACCAGTGGATGTAACGATCGCTCTCGAGCTTGTCGTGATAGACGTCGTAGTCGTAGCCGATGTTGAAGGGCGGATCGGCAAAAACGAGATCGATCGAGCCCTCGGCCAGATTTTTGAACCCGGCCAGACAGTCGGTCGTGACTACTTGATCCCAGCTTCGTGCCACCGGCTGGTACCTCCCTGTATGCGCCAAGACAAAGAGCCGGCGCGCCACGAACGAAGTGGCTACGCGGCTCGCAAGGCGGTCATGGTACCATGCGCCGGCGCGGTCGCAAACCGGCCGGCATGAACTCTTGATTGGCACAAGATCTTGGAAGTGGCTCAGGCTGCCGGCCTGGGCCGATTTTATCCAAGTTGTCTCGCCAGGGGCACGCTTTAGCAGGCCAGTACCGCGGTTCAGGTACCGAATTCCGGCCGGCGGCGCACGAGTTGCGACTGGAGCCGCTGCACGATCGAACTGTGCATCTGGCTGACGCGGCTTTCCGACAGATCGAGCGTGGCGCCGATCTCCTTCATCGTCAGCTCTTCGTAGTAGTACAGGATGATGATCAGCCGCTCGTTGCGGTTGAGACCCTTCGTCACCAGCCGCATCAGGTCATTCTTCTGAATGCGACGGGTGGGGTCCTCCCCCTTCTTGTCCTCGAGAATATCGATCTCGCGAACGTCCTTGTAGCTGTCGGTCTCGTACCACTTCTTGTTCAGGCTGATCAAGTTCACCGCGTTCGCGTCGAGCATCATCTTCTCGAGCTCGGGGACGCTGATGCTCATGTGCTGCGAAAGCTCCGCCTCGGTCGGCGTGCGGCCGAGCCGGGCCTCGAGCGTTTTGGTGGCTTCGTTCAGCTTGCTGGCCTTGGAACGCACGAGACGCGGCACCCAGTCCATCGTGCGCAGCTCGTCCAGCATGGCCCCGCGGATACGCGGCACGCAGTACGTCTCGAACTTCACGCCACGGCCGAGATCGAAGGCATCGATCGCATCCATCAGGCCGAAGACGCCGGCCGAGATGAGATCGTCGAGCTCGACGCCCTCGGGCAGGCGGGCCCAGATGCGTTCGCCGTTGTACTTCACGAGGGGCAAATAACGCTCGATCAAGCGATTGCGCAGGTCCTGGTTCTGCGGATCGCTCCGATAAGCATTCCACAGGTGCGAAACGTCATCGTCCTGCGCAGCGCGAGTCGTAACGGCCGTCATCGTCATGCCATCCTCCGTGATGTTGTTCGCTCGTGCCCGGTGGCGCTCGCCTGCCGCGAAGCCCTGGGCGGGGCATCATGCCCTGCTGCGATCGTGTTTCCGCGCTAACTCTTGGTCGTTCCCGTCGGGCTCGCCGCCAGGCGAGCCACTTCATCCGCCAGTTGAGCGCGGATCGATTGTTCGACGTTCCAGGCCGCCAGGCTGCCGATGACGTAGCCCGCGGCCGCAAAAATCACCAGCGCCGTGGCCGCTGACTGCACCATTCCCTCGGCGCTGGCTCCATGCGTCAGCCCGCGCGCCAGCACGGTAAAGAACGCAAGCAGCCCGAGTACTCCCGCGTAATTGCGACCCACGGGCGAGCTCTCCCGAGCGGCGTGCAAGTTCACCTAACCCGCACATTTTGACGCGATGAGGCATACTGACAGTGTTCATAGGTTATCGGTCGGAAGAGTCGTCTGGTTGAGTCGAACTTGGTTCACTTTTGCGAACGGCACTCAGCGCAACGAAAACGAATCGGACAACTGCCGCAGGTCCTCTTCGGTCGACCCCAGCAGCAGGTGCGGTGCGTTCGGTTGCTTCCCGCGATCGCTGGCCGGGCGCAAGAGCAGCTCGGCCAGGCGTTCGATCTGCAGCGTCGCCGCGGCGTTGGGGGCCTGCAGCGCGAGTGAGCCGCCGTAAGTGCGGCATTCGGCCACGCGAGGATCCGTAGGCACGTGCCCCACGGCGGCGATCGACCTGCCTAGAAATCGTTGACAGACTTGATCGAGTCGTGCCTGCACGGCCAGGGCAGTCTGCTCGTCGGCCAGATTCACGACCGAGTAGATCGGCAGTTCCGGTTTGCCCGCGTGCAGCACCTTGATCGAGGCATACGAATCGAGAATCGCGATCGGGTCGGGGGTCGTGACGATCAGCAGTTGCTCGGCCGCCTGACAGAACCTGGCCACCGTGCGATTCATGCCCGAGCCGGCGTCGATCAAGACGAAATCGGCATGCGCGCCCAATCCACGCAGTTCGTGCAACAGTCGATCCTGCGCCCCGGGCGAACAAGTGATGGCTTCCTCGGGCGACCACGGCCCCGGCAACACGAGCAGTCCGGCCGGTCCACGGGTGAGCACCTCGTGTACGTTATGGCGGCCGGCCAGGATATCGGCGATCGAGAGACGCGATTCGACCTGGCAGAGCGCGGCGCAATCGGCGCCATCGAGGTCGGCATCGACCAGCACGACGCGCCGACCCGACAGGGCCAGGGCCACCCCGAGATTGGTGGCGATCGTCGTGGTGCCCACTCCCCCCTTGCCACCGGCCACGGTGATGAGGCGCGGCGAAGTCGGCGCAAGATTCGACGTCGCGGCGCTGGTGCGGCGTACGAGTTCTCGAAGTTCATCTGCCTGATCGTGCATGTTGCCGGCCGATGCTGACAAAGGTTTCTGGTGGGCCGCCTGCCAAGGTCTGTGCGGTGCGCTTAGTCGTCGAGATCCACGTCGCCGAGCACGATGCTGGCGAGCTCGCGAGCATCGGCGGCCTCGATGTCGTCGGGCACGTTCTGTCCGTTCGTCACGTAACTCAACGGGAGTCCGGCCTCGCGGATTACGGGCAACAGGTTGCCCAGCCCCGTGGCCTCGTCGAGCTTGGTGAAGAGCAGCGACGTCGTGCCCGCCGTGGCGAAGCGTTCGGCCGTGCGCGCCAGGCTCGCCGCGCCGGCCACGCTGCTGAGGACGAGGTGTACCTCGTCGGCCCGCGCTTCTTGCAAGAAGACCTTGAGTTCTTGGATCTTCACTTCGTCGCGCGGGCTGCGCCCGGCGGTGTCCATCAGAATGAGCTCGAGGTGCTGCATCTGTTCGATCGATTTCCGCATCTCGCGCGGAGTCGACACGACGTGCATGGGCAGGTCGATGATGTCGGCATAGGTCCGCAACTGCTCGACCGCGGCGATGCGATAGGTGTCGACCGTGATCAGGCCGACGGCACGTTTTTCGCGCAGGCGATATTGGGCGGCCAGCTTGGCGACCGTGGTCGTCTTGCCGACTCCGGTGGGACCCACCAGGGCCACTACGCGGCATTGACCCGGCGTAACGCGAAGGGGGCCGCTGGTGCGGATATCGCCTTCGATCATGCGGCAGAGACGTCCGCGGACGAGGCGATCGTCTCCTAATTCATCGCGCGGGGCCTCGCGGCGCACGCGGTCGACCAGTTCGCGCGCCAACTCCTCGGGCACGTCCGCCTCGATCAGATCGGTGAAGATATGAAACAGCCGCTCGGGCAACTCGTGCGTCGAGGAATTCTGCGTGCGACGGCACAGGTCTTCGACCATGGCCTGTAAGTCGGCCAGTTGACTCTGCAGATGATCGGGGGGGGCAGCGGCAACGGCCATGGGCGCCGCAGCAACGGCCTGACGCGCCGGCAGCCGGCTCGGCACGTTGACGGAGTTCGACGCGGTGACCTCGATCTGGCGTGCTCCCGGCACGAGCCGGCGCAGGCCCGAGGCGCGCACCTCGCGCGTGTGCAGCACGGCGGCCTGCGGTCCAAGTTCCCGGCGGACCAGGGCCAGGGCCTCTTGCATGTTTGCGGCGCGGAAGGTCTTCAGCTCCATTCTTGCTCTCGCTAAATGGTGGCGACAATCTCGGTCATATCGCTTGTTTGGCTCGAACTCGACGCGTCAGGTTCGCTGCGTCAACGTGCGGGCGCTCCCTCGTCGGCAACCAACCCTACCGATTCGATCTGCGTATCACGGGTGACTTCGTTGTAGGACAGCACGACCAGCGCCGGCAGGTGCGTGGCGGTCAACTGCTTCAACCCCGCGCGGATCTGCGGGCTGGCGAGCACGACCGGCGGCAATCGTCGATTTGTCAACTTCTCGACTTCACGCCCCAGGAGGGCGCAGGTCTTTTCGACCGCCTGCGGCGACATGCGAATGAACAGGCCACGCTCGTTGTGCTCGATCCCGGCACGAATGCGATCTTCCAACGCCGGATCGAGCGTCACGACGTGCAGCACGCCACTGGCATCGCGGTAGCGGTTCGATATCACCCGCGACAGGCGATGGCGCACGTATTCGGTGAGCAGCACGGGATCTTTCGTGCGCCCGGCGTAATCGCCCAGCGTCTCGAGGATCGGCGCGAGTTGCCGAATCGGCACCCCCTCGCGCAGCAGCATCTGCAGGATCTGCTGCACTTCGGCCAGCTTCATCTGGCTCGGAATCAACTCGTCGACCACGGCGGGCGAGGTCGTCTTCAATTGATCGATCAGGTGCTTCGTGTCGTCGCGCGTCAGTAGCTCGTCGGCGTGCTTGCGCACGATTTCGGTCAGATGCGTGGCGATGACGCTCCCGGGCTCGACCACCGTGTAGCCGTTCATCTCGGCATGCTCGCGCTCTCCTGGTCCGATCCACATCGCGGGCGTGCCAAAGGCCGGATCGGTCGTGGGCGTGCCGTTCACGCGCCCCGTGGTAGCCTCCGACTCCATCGCCAGCAGCAGCCCGGGCATCACGTGGCCGGTTGCCACCGGCACGTCGGCAATCTTCAATCGATACATGGTCTGGTCGAGCCGCATGTTGTCGCGGATGCGGACCTTGGGCAGGATGATGCCCAATTGCGCGGCCACGTTTTGTCGCACGCGCTGAATGCGATCGAGCAGATCGCCGCCACGCTTGGGATCGGCGAGCCGAATCAGCCCCACGCCGATCTCGAGCTCCATCGGGTCGATGGTGAGAAAGTCTTCGACCTTCTCCTCGGGTCTCTTTTTGGCCTCGGCAGCCTTGGCTTCGGCCACGGCCGCGGCTTCGACGGTGCGCTTGGTGCGCGACATGGCCGTGGCGGCGATCAGGCATACGCCGCCGATCGAGAGCAGTGGGAGCTTGGGCAGTTCCGTGAAGACCAGCACGCTGAGGAATGCCGCCGTGACGATCAGGGCCTCGGGGCGCGACACGAGCTGCTTGAGGAACTCGCTCGGCAGGTTCGTGTCGCTCGTGCTGCGCGTGACGAGCAAACCGGCGGCCAGCGAGATCAAGAAGGCGGGCATCTGGCTGACCAGACCGTCGCCGATCGTCAATTTCGTGAAGATCTCGGACGCCTCGCTTACCGACATGCCCATCTGCAGCACGCCGATGACCAGGCCACCCACGATATTGATGAGCGTAATCACGATGCCGGCAATGGCATCGCCGCGCACGAACTTGCTGGCACCGTCCATGGCCCCGAAGAAGTCTGCCTGCTGCGTGATCTCGCTGCGGCGTCGTTGGGCCTCGTGTTCGTCGATGGTGCCGGCATTCAAATCGGCATCGATGGCCATCTGCCGTCCCGGCATGCCATCCAAGGCGAAGCGGGCGGCCACTTCGCTGATGCGCGTGGCGCCTTTGGTAATGACCACAAACTGGATGAGCACGATGATGGCAAAGATGATCAACCCGACCACGATCCGGTCGCCGGCGACGAATTCGCCGAAGCTGCGAATGACATCGCCCGCCGCTGCCAGGCCGTGCGTTTCGGCCCGCGTGAGAATCAGTCGCGTCGAGGCGACATTCAACACCAGTCGCCCCAACGTGGTGGCCAGCAACAAGGTCGGAAAAATGCTGAACTCGAGCGGGGTGCGCACGTAGATGGTGGTCAGTAACATGAGCACGGCCACGCTGATGTTGACCGAAAGCATGAAGTCCATCAGCAACGGCGGCATCGGCACCAGAATGACCAGCACGCTGGCAATGATCCCCGCAGGCAGGATCAATTCCCGCGCGGGCATCGAAAGCAGACGAGCACGTACTGGTGGCGCAGCCCCGGAAGGCATCCGTGTCTCCGGAAGGGCCTGAAACGGCCAAATGATTAGGTGGCAGACGTGAAGAGGGCGGGAAACTACTCGAAAGGCACACCACTGTCCAGGCCGGTTTAAAGTGCTCGATCGACGGTGTGAAGGTGTGATCTGGTCTTGACTTAAGACCACCCCGCGAGGCCCGAAAATGCTTGCCGAGCACGCCTCCGCGTGGTTACAACGGAGCCAAATTCAGCCGGCGTGTCGTCTGGCGCGACATCTCGCCCAGACAGGGCCCAAATCTATGGATCGAGGGGATCGAATCGAATGAATTGCCGAGCATCGCTTTCGCGACGGGACATGCTCCGTGTCGCCGGCCTTTCGTTCGCGGCCGCGGGCGCCGGGGCGCTAGCGCCGCTAGCAGGTCGCGCCGCGGAGCCGTCGAGCACACGCTATAAAAAAGCGGTCAAGATCGGCATGGTCGCCGGAAATCAACCGCTCGTCGAGAAATTCAAGCTCGTCAAGTCACTGGGCTACGACGGGATCGAGCTCGACAGCCCGAATGGCTTCCAGCGAGACGAGATCCTGCGCGCACGCGACGAGGCCGATCTGCCGATCCACGGCGTGGTCGACTCGGTCCATTGGCGCGATACGCTCTCCCACCCCGATCCGGAGGTGCGCGCCCGCGGCCTGGAGGGCTTGCGGACCGCCATTCGCGATTCAAAGGCCTATGGTGGCTCGACCGTGTTACTCGTGCCGGCCGTGGTGAATACGGAAGTCTCGTACGACCAGGCGTACGAACGCTCGCAGGCCGAGATTCGCAAGGCCCTGCCGCTGGCCGAGGACCTCGACATCAAGATCTGCTTCGAGAACGTCTGGAATCAGTTCCTGCTCAGCCCGCTGGAAACCGCACGCTACATCGACGAATTCCATTCCCCGTACGTCGGGGCCTACTTCGACGTGGGCAATGTGGTGAATTACGGCTGGCCCGAGCAGTGGGTCCGCATCCTCGGCAAACGCATCGTCAAGCTCGATATCAAGGAGTTCAGCCGCCAGCGACGCGACGCGGAGGGGCTCTGGAAAGGATTCGACGTTGAATTGGGGGAAGGGGACTGCAACTGGCCGGCGGTAATGGCGGCCCTGCGCGAAATCGGCTACGAGGGCTGGGGCACGGCCGAAGTACCGGGGGGAGATGCCGAGCGGCTACGCGACGTTGCGGCGCGGATGGATCGTTGTTTCGCCAGTTGAGCGGGCCGCTGCCGGGACGTGCGCTGGACGATTTGCCGCGTCCGGCTACGATTCTCCTGGCAGATCGGTGCTCGGGGTGTCGATTCGGGTCGCTACTTGGCGTCAAAAACCCTTTAATCGCATTACTTTGCAGCAAGTTGACCCTTGCTGATGCGAGGGGTAAATTGACCTAGCGGTTGCATCGAGGGCCCTGCCCTCGCTGTAAACGTGTGTCTCCCTGCCTGATTCGAACGCCGCAGTGCCGCGCCTTCGGCAGCCCAGCCTTTCTGGACGGTCTATGTCGATGGGTCTCACCTACTTTAAGCGTTACCGGATGGAGATCGACCTTGGGCGGCGCTCCCTACCTCAGGTGGAGTTGCCCGAGGGCTACCGGCTTCTTCCGTGGGACCGCTCGCTTCTCGAGTTCCATGCCGAGGCGAAGTACCTCAGTTTTCGGGCCGAGATCGACGCCAATGTCTTCCCCTGCCTGGGCGATTTGCCCGGCTGCCTGCGACTGATGAACGAGATCGGCACGAAGGCGGGGTTCCTGCCGGAGACGACCTGGCTGGCCGCCTACGACTGGCGGGCCGGTCAGCCCCCGGAGTACTGCGGCACGATCCAGGGAATCTGCGATCGCAGCGGATTGGGCGCCATTCAGAACCTTGGTGTCACGCCGGAGCATCGTGGACGGAACTTGGGGACATGCCTGCTTTTGCGGGCGCTCGACGGCTTCCGCCAGGCAGGGCTTTCGCGGGTGTTCTTGGAAGTCACCGCCCAGAATGCCGGGGCCATTCGGCTCTACCAGCACTTGGGCTTCACCAAGGTCCGCACCGTATACAAGGCGGTCGAAGTGGCCTACAGTTAGGCCCTTGTTCGCTGTCGCAGCCGACCTGTTCCTAGCCGCCTCCCGCAGGGGATCGGCGCTTGTTACGACTCTGCAAGGAGCCGCGTGAGCCCGTCTATTCGTTCGCACACGTTCGAGAACGGCCTGGTGCTCGTCGCCGAGCCGATGAATTGGCTGGAATCGGCCGCCTTTGCACTGATGGTGCCGGCTGGCTGCGTTCACGACGCACCCGGCCACGCCGGCCTGGCCACCCTCACCAGCGAGATGCTCACGCGCGGCGCCGGGCCGCGCGATAGTCGCCAGATGATCGAGGCGCTCGACAACCTGGGGGTCGAGCGGAGCGAAGGGGTCTCGGACGTTCATATCAGCTTCGGCGGCGCGACCCTCGCGAGCAGCCTGCCCGAGACGCTGTCGATCTATGCCGACATCGTCCGGCGACCCCACCTGGCGGCCGATCAGTTCGAGGCCGCCCGGCAGGTGGTCTTGCAAGAACTCGACGCGATCGAGGACGAGCCGCAGCAGAAGGTGATGCTCGAGCTGCGCCGGCGGCGCTATCCGCATCCCTGGGGCAAACCAAGCCTGGGGGATCGAGCCGGGCTGGAAGTATCGACCATCGCCGACGTGCAGCGGCATTTCTCACAACTGCTGCGCCCGAACGGCGCCATTCTGGGGGTGGCCGGCCGGTTCGATTGGGATGCGCTGCGCCGCGACGTCGAACGGTTGTTCGGCGATTGGAAACGCCAGGAGACGCCGATCATCACCACGGCGGAGGAATCGCGCGTCATCGAGCATTTGCCGCACGAGGCCAACCAGACGCAAATTGGCGTGGCCTATCCCAGCGTGCCCTACCGCGATGCGGACTACTTCCGTGCCTGGGCGGCCGTCGGGGCCCTGAGCGGCGGGATGAGCAGCCGCCTCTTTACGGAAGTCCGCGAGAAACGCGGCCTGTGCTACAGCATTTACGCCTCGTATCACACGTTGCGCGACTGGGGGAGCGTCTTGTCGTACGCCGGCACCAGTGCCGAACGCGCGCAAGAAACCCTCGACGTGCTGCTGGGCGAGTTGGTGAGGTTGTCGCAGGGAATCCTCCCCTCGGAGTTGATGCGGCTCAAGGCACGCATCAAGAGCTCGCTCATCATGCAGCAGGAATCGAGCTCGGCCCGGGCCGCCTCGCTAGCTCGCGACTGGTACCACCTCGAGCGCGCTCGATCGATCGAGGAAGTCGGGAAGCTGGTCGACGGGCTGACCTGCGAAACCATCAATGCCTATCTTGCCGAGCACCCGCCGGGCAACTTCACCGTGGTGACGTTGGGGCCACAGCCGCTGGAGGTCAACGTTGGAGTTTCTTAAGCACAAGCTGGCCAACGGGCTGGAAGTCGTGGCCGAGGTCAGTGGCGACGCCTACTCGACGGCGCTCGGCTTTTTCGTCCGCGCGGGCGCTCGCGACGAGTCCGACGACGTGGCCGGCGTGAGCCACTTTCTCGAACATATGATGTTCAAGGGAACGCCCACGCGCTCGGCCGACGACGTGAATCGCGAGTTCGACGAAATGGGGGCGCACTACAACGCCTTCACCAGCGAAGAGGCCACGGTCTACTACGCGGCCGTGCTGCCCGAGCATCAGACCGACGCCGTCTCGCTGCTGGCCGATATGCTGCGCCCCTCGCTGCGCAAGGACGACTTCGACACCGAGAAGCAGGTGATCATCGAAGAAATACGCATGTACGACGATCAGCCCCCCTTCGGGGCCGACGACAAGTGCAAGGCGGTCTACTTCGGCAAGCACCCCTTGGGACGTAGCGTGTTGGGCACGGTCGGCAGCATTACCGACTTGTCGGTCGAGTCGATGCGAGCTTATTTCGAGCGCCGCTACAGCCCGCACAATATCGTCCTGGTCGGAGCGGGGCGGATCGACTTCGACGAATTTATCGCCACGGCCGATCGCCTGTGCGGCGGCTGGCAGGACGTCAGCGCCGACCGACCCAACGTGAGCGTCTCCCCCTCGCCGTCGTTTCACGTGTTTCACAAGCCCTCTTCGACGCAGCAATACACGCTCTCGATGTCCCCTGCCCCCGCGGCCATCGACGCCCAACGCTTTGCCGCCAAGCTGCTGGCGGTGATGGTGGGAGATGACTCGGGCAGCCGCTTGTTCTGGGAGTTCGTCGATCCGGGGCTCGCCGAACAAGCCAGCCTGAGCCACTACGATTACCAGGACGTGGGGGCGTTTCTGTCGTACATGAGTTGCGATCCGGAGCGGGCCGAAGTGAATCTACGCCAGATGGCCGAGCTGTTTCGCCGCATCGATCGCGACGGGTTCACTGTGGCCGAATTGGAGCAAGCCAAACGTAAGACGAGCTCGCGCGTCGTGCTGGGCAGCGAACGTCCGCGGGGCCGGCTCTTCACCGTGGGCTCGAATTGGGTGCAGCGTCGCGAGCATCGAACCGTGCTCGACGACATCGAAGCCGTGGCCGCTGTCACGCTCGACGACGTGCATGCCTTGCTCAAGGCGTATCCGTTGTCGAAGACGACAACCGTGACAATCGGACCGCTCGAGACGTTGGGTTCTCCCAATTAGTCGGAGCTGAATCGAAGCGTGACAGACCGCCCCGCGTCATTGCCGGCACGATTCCCCACCTTCGGAGTATGCGAATCGTTCCATCTAGCCAACTCGGCCGCGGCTCCAAAATATCATTACCAAAAAGTAAGTGCGGCGTGCCTTGCCAAGCGCGCGCGAGCAGTTAGACTCAATCATGTGGCCGCGACTTTGGTCGCAACCACCGCCTCTGCAGGTCCCTGCCCCGCCTGCAGGGGCTCTTTTTTTGCGCGGTTGGTATCCTCGTCCGCGCGATCTTCCACATGCGATCGACGGGCGCCCCCTTTGCGAGTTGTATCGACCTCGGCTGGTCGTCGTGCAATGCGCCAGGCACCGCCACACCTCTCTCGCGCATGTCTCAGGCAGAAGTGAACTCGGCCAGGCGTGCGATCGGGCACGCTGCCAGGTGACTTCCGCCACTCTCAGGCAACGCGCCACCGTGCCCCGGCACGCCGTGGTGGAATCCGGGAGCGTGCTGCTTGACGAATTCCCCCTTCCAAAACATCATGAAATTCAGATGTTTTTGCGAGTTGTTCGGACGGAAATGCCTGGATCGACGGGGTAAAATCCACGGTTCAGGCGAGATTTTCGTTTGACAACCTGCGAGAGTTGGATTCCGATGGAGTTCAACCGTGGGGTCGAGGCTCCCGCCTTTTCCAGGGGGAAGACGGCATGAGTCTCGGTCCCGTTGTTTGGGAACAATGAGAAGGCTTTCTGCGCGCACATTCAGCGCGAGTTATGACGGCACGACCGTTCATCACATCGATTTGAGCTCGCGATCCCCCGGCGCATCATCGCCGGGCAAGATCGCCCACAGGCGCTGGGATGAGCCGGCGCTCACATCAACGAGTGTCGAAGCCACGTCGGGAGCTGCGACGGGGTGCGGCACACTACCGCTGGAACATCGCGTTCGCGCGTGCGCGCCCACCGCCACGCAAGCGTCGCGGCTGCGCCATCGCCCGGCCACGACCACCACCTGTTTTTGTGTGTATCCCGCGACCCTAGGAGGGGCATCTTGATGCAGCCCACGCCGTCTGACGTCACCCCGGATCGTATCGCCTGCAACGCCACCGATTCGTTCGCCGCCTGGCTCGCCAGCGCGCGCGGCACGGTCGCGATTTCCACCTACCAGGCTGGCAAGCTCGCCTTCGTCGGCTGGGATGGTCGGCAGGTGTCGCTCATGATGCGGCACTTCGACAAACCGCTGGGACTGGCGATCGACCGCGAGCGCATGGCGCTCGTGACGCGACACGAGCTGTTGTTCTTCGCCAATGCGCCCCTCCTGGCTCATGCCTATCTCGAAGATCAACCGGGACGCTACGACGCACTTTACCTGCCGCGCGCCTCGTACTTTACGGGCGACCTGCACGCCCACGATCTGGCCTACTCGCGCGACGGCCTGCTGATGGTCAACACGCGCTTTTCGTGCCTCGCCGGGCTGAGCAAGGATTTCAGCTTCGTGCCGTTGTGGCGCCCGAAGTTTGTCTCCGATCTGGTGCCCGAGGATCGCTGCCATCTGAATGGCCTGGCGCTGCGCGACGGCAAGCCCGCCTGGGTAACCGCGCTCGGAGAAACCGACACGGCAGGCGGCTGGCGAGACAACAAGGCCGCAGGCGGCATTCTGATCGACGTCGAGAGTGGCGAGATCATCAGCCGGGGCCTGTGCATGCCCCACTCCCCACGCTGGTACAACAATATGCTCTGGGTTTTGAACTCGGGCGAGGGGGAACTGTGCCTCGTCGATCCAGCCAACGGCGAGCGCCAGACCGTTTGTCGTTTGCCGGGCTACCTGCGTGGGCTCTCCTTCCTCGGCCCCTATGCCCTGATCGGCATGAGCAAGGTGCGCGAGAAGCACATCTTCGGCGGACTGCCCATTCAGCAGCGGCACGAGCAATTGCATTGCGGCGTGGCGGTCGTCGATTTGCGCTCGGGCACGCACGTGGGCAATTTTGAATTCACCGCCGGATGCACCGAACTGTACGACGTGCAGTTCCTGCCCGGCATCATGCGACCGACGATCCTGAACGCACAACAAGAAGCCGTGCGTCAGGCCGTCACGAATCCTGATTCGAGTTACTGGCTGCGCCCCAGCGCGGAGGTGAAAGAGGCTCCTTCCGCGACGGATGCAACACCAGCAGGCGAGGTCGAGGGAAACGCCAACGCCATGGCACTACCTGTCTTGGCGGCGGAAGCTTCCGCGGCGACGTAATCGACCCCGTAGCCAGCGACACCTGAGATTGGCACCAAGGAACTGAGACGATGTCGATACTTTCGTGGCGGAAACGTGCGGCAGCCATGCGCCGCAAGACACCCAAGGGCGGCGCATTGCGCGGGGGTGAATCGCTCGCGCGCGGACGGCGCACCATGCTGCACGAACCGCTCGAGGCGCGGCAACTGCTGGCCGTGTCGCCGCTGGGCAATCAGTTCCAGGTGAACCCCGCCAGCAGCTCGCAATACGTGCAATTGCTCGCCCGACCCAGCCAGTCATTCCCAGATGCCGCTGATGGTTCGGGCGTCGAAGCCCGCAATCAGGCCGTGGCGGTCGATCACGACGGCGACTTCGTCGTCGTCTGGACGAGCTATCTCGACCAGGACGGGAACGGTCAGGATGGCGACGGCGCCGGCGTCTACATGCGCATGTTCAACCGCCAGGGCGTGGCCATTACGGACGAAGTGCAGGTCAACACGTTCACCGAAGGCGATCAGCGCAACGCCTCGGTGGCGATGGACGCGGACGGCGATTTCGTCATCGTCTGGGAAAGCTCGCAGCAGGACGCCTACGACGGAAGCGCGGGTATCTATGCCCAACGCTTCAATTCGCGCGGCCAGAAGGTCGGCGCCGAATTCCAAGTGCACGCCACGACCATGCACGATCAGCTTAATCCTGCCGTGGCGATGAATGCCGATGGGCAGTTTGTCATCGCTTGGGAAACACGCGCGCAGGATTTCAGCTTTTTCAACGACGTCCGCGGGCAGCTCTTCAACTTCAACGGCGAACGAATCGGCAACGAGTTTCTCGTCAACGACATCAATATTCCGTCCTACCAGTACGAATCCAATCCCGCCATCGCCATGTCCCGCGACGGACATTTCGTGATCGTCTGGGAAGGAGACGGCAAGCTCGACGGACTGATCGATTCCGATATTCTCGGCCGGGTTTACTCGCCATCCGGGCTGCCGATCGGCACTCAGTTCACGGTCAACGTCAGCAGCGCGGCCTACACGACCACGTTCGGCCCCGGCATCGACATCGAGAATATCCCGCCGCAATTGGCCGCCACGCAGCAAACGCAGCGCAATGCGGCCATCGCGATGGACGCGGACGGCAACTTCGTCGTGGTCTGGGAAAGTTTCCAGGACAACGACGTCATCGTGAACGCGCCTGGACCGGAGTCGTTCGGCATTTATTTCCGGCGGTTCATCTTGAACCCAGCGGCCGCCAACGGTGCCACGCCCGCCTCCCCCGTGGATAGCCGCGTGAACGTCGTCCTCGGCGATCCGACCCAGGATCCGTTCCCGATCAATCCGTTCTGGCTCAGCAATGACGTGCATCCCACGGTGGCAATGGATGCCGATGGCGACTTCGTCATCGCCTTCGAAGGGCAGGGCGCTTACGACTTGTTCGGCTATACCGATTTCGATTCGCGCGGCATCTGGATGGTGCGCTATCATGCCGCCGCGGTCTTCCCCGCCGTCGGCGCGAACAACACGACCAACGCCGAGTTGCCCGGCAGCCTGACCTTCTTCCCGCAACGCGTCAACACGACGACCGCCGGCATTCAACGGCATCCGTCGATGGCAATGGAACCGGACGGCGATTTCATCATCGTGTGGGACGGCTCCGGTCCGGGCGATACCCAGGGCATCTTCGGTCAGCGTTTCAATGAATCGACCGACACCGCCGGCGCCTTGGTGACGGACGTCTACCTGAACGGCAAACGCCTCAAGGAGGGGGATCAAGTCATTGAAGCGGGTGTGAGCCAGGTGGCCGTCATCTTCGACGAGCAACTTTCGATCGCCGGCGGTGCGACCGGCACGCACAGCGTGCTCAATCCGAACAACTGGTCCTTGTTCCGCGATGGCACCGAGGTGCTCGGCGGCGTGCGCAACGTCAGCTTCTCGCTCGATCCCGCGACGAACAAGTGGACGGCGATCGTCACGCTCGATTCCGACGGCCCCTTGGGCCCGCCGGGATCGGCCACGCCACTCGTCGATGGCAACTACGTCCTGATCGCGCGGCGTACGATTCGCGACGTCGTGGGCAATCCGCTGCAAAGCCGCGGCTCGGTGACGCTGAGCGCCGAGGCGACCAAGAACGGCTTCGATTTCGTACGCAACTTCAATGTGACGGTGCCGATCAGCGTCGATACCCGCGTCAATACGACCACCAACGGCGCGCAGAGCACGCTTCCCGAAACGGGCAAGGCCGTCGCGCGCGATGGCGACGGCAACTACGTCGTCGTCTGGAGCGGCAACGGCACGCAGCCGGGGCAGGCCGACTCGCAAGGAGTCTTTTTCCAGCTTTACGATCGCGACGGGACGCCGATCGGCGGCGAGATCCGCATCAACACGATTGCCACCGGCACGCAATCGAACGCGGCCGTGGCCATGGACACCGACGGCGACTTTGTCGTCACCTGGTCGAGTTATGGCCACGATGCCACCAGCGGCTGGGATGTCTTCGCCCGGCGCTTCGACGCGCGGGGCAATGCCCGCGACGCGACCGAGTTCCGCGTCAACTCCACCGTGCAGGGCATTCAACGCTTTCCGACGGTCGCCATGGACGTCGATGGCGACTTCGTGGTCGCCTGGCAAAGCTATCTGCAAGACGGAAGCGGCTACGGCATCTACGCGCAGCGTTACACCTCGGCCGGCGAGCGGCTCGGCGGCGTCAACGAGCAGCAGCGCATCCGCATCCTGGGCGAGCCGACGACGGGTTCGTTCCGCCTGCGCCTGGGGAACGATGCCGGCGCTCCGGTGACCGCGCTGATCACCTATTCGACGACGGACCGTGACGACGTCACCGCCCAAAAGATCGAAGACGCGCTGCGCGCCCTCGGCATCGAGGTCGAAGTCGATGCGCGCAGTTCTTCGGAGTTCGCCGTCACGTTTATCGGCAAGGGAGGCAGCCTCGATCGTCCGCAGCTCGTGCCAGTCAATCCGGTCTTCGTCGACGGCACGAACTCGACGGTGGCCGTCAACACCACGATCCCGGGCGTGAGTGGCGAGTTCCGCGTCAACGAGACGACTTTCCAGAACCAGCGTTTCGCCTCGGCCGCCGCCGACGCGTTCGGCAACTTCGTCATCACCTGGACCTCGAACGCGCAGGACGGCGATCTCCCCTTCGACACGAATATCTACTATCGGCGTTTCAGCAGCTCGGGCACGCCACTGTCGGGCGAATTGCGCGTCAACGTCAACGATACGATCAATGTGCCGAACACCGGCCTGAGAACGGTCGATCATCAATCCGGATCGCAGATGTATTCGCGCGTGGCCATGGATGCCAATGGCGACTTCGTCATCACCTGGACCAGTTATGGCACCGACGGATCTGGCAACGGTTATGGCCCCGGCGTGGGTGGTCAGAATGGCGTGTTCGCCCGGCGTTTCCGTCCGGACGGCACCGACCAGACCGTGGCGCATCCGGTGACGAACGAGCAGGTACGCATCTTCCGGGTGAATACGTTCACGGATGGAAATCAGCAGTACTCGAGCATCTCGATGACGCCGGACGGCACTTTCGTCATCGTCTGGGAGAGTTATCAGGACGACGGCGCCCCGGTAAACGGCATCCCCGATAGCTTCGGCGTCTACGCCCAACGTTACGCGCCGAACGAGGCCGTGGGAAGCATTTTGTTCGGTCGGGCGGGTGAGATCGGCTCGGAGTTCCGCGTGAACTCGACCATCGTAGGCGATCAACGCTTCCCCTCAGTGGCGATCGATCACCAGGGGAGTTATGTCGTCGTCTGGACCAGCGTCGGCCAGGACGGCTCGGGCGACGGTATCTACGCACGTCGTTTCGGTCAACGTGTCGACGTTGTGCCGCCGACGGTCGCCGATGGTTTCGCCGGGGGAGCGAAGATCACTCCGAACCAGCCGGTCGACGCGACGAACATCACCGAGATCGTCATCACGTTCAGCGAAGAGATGTCGACCGAAGGTGGCGACACCGGCTTCAACAGCGTGCTGAATCCCGACAACTGGTTCCTCTTCTACAACGGTGGGTTGTTGACCGACGTGATTGTCGACATCACGTTCGGCTTCAATCCGAGCACCGGCAAATGGGAAGCACGCCTCTACCTCGATGGCGACGTGTCGGAGCCGGGCATCCAGCCGCTGCTCGACGGCGATTACACTCTTGTGATTTCGGACCGCATCACCGACGTCGAGGGGAATTTCCTCGACGGCAACTACGACGGTCTGCCCGGTGGCCCCTTCGCGGTCAACTTCTCGGTCTTGCCCGAGCAAGCGCAAGCCCAGATCGAATTTCCCGTTAACTCGACGGTGCCCGGCGCACAGCGGACGGGGGGCTCGCGCACGGTGGCAGTCGATGCCGACGGAGATTTCGTCGTCGTCTGGACGTCCTACGGGCAGGATGGAGACGCGTCGAGCCAGGGTAACATCTACGTTCAGCGCTTTACCCGCGATGGCGTGCCGCTCGGGGGCGAATTCCGCGTCAACTCGGCCGCGGGCGGGGATCAATCGTTCTCCGTCGGTCACCAGAATGCGCCCAGCATTGCCATCGATGCCGACGGCGACTTCATTGTCGTGTGGTCGGGCTTTGGACGGGATGGCGATCTGGCGTCAGAGTCGAACATCTACGCACGACGCTTCAACTCGTCGGGCGTGCCGCAAGGCAATCCGTTCCTGGTCAACCAGACGATCGGCGGCACGCAACGAGAAGCGTCGGTGGCCGTCGACGTCGACGGCGACTTCTTCATCGTGTGGTCCAGCTCGGGACAGGATGGCAGCGGCTATGGCATCTACACCCGCGCCTACAATTCGGCGGGCCAGGCCGTCACGAACGAAGCACGCGTCAATGTGACCACCGCGGGCAATCAGCAGGCTCCGGTCGTGGCGATGGGCGCCCAAGGCAGCGTCGTCTTTGCCTGGACCACGCCCGACCTGGTCGGCATCGGCACCGACATCGTCGCCCGGCTGCTGCTGCCCGATGGCTCGCTCAGCACAGAGTTTATTGTCAACTCCGGAACGGCCACGAATCCCATCGGCCGACTCGGTGTGCAGAAGAGTCCCGCGATCGGCATCGATCTGTCGGGTGACTTTGTCATCGCCTGGAGTAGCGCGGGACAGGATGGCAGCGGCTACGGTATCTTCGCGCAACGCTACAACGCGGCCGGCGTCCCCCAGGGAGTCGAGTTCCAGGCGAACGTCTCGGTGCTGGGCAACCAGGAAATGCCGTCCGTTTCGCTGGACCATGACGGCGATTTCATCATTGCCTGGAGCGGCAATGGCACGCAGGCGGATTCCGAGGATCAGTCGGGCGTCTTTGCTCGTCGCTTCGCCGCGGACGGCACGCCGCTCGCGCCCCCGTTGGGGGCCGATGGCGTCGATGAATTCCGCGTCAATACGACGATCGTCGGCACGCAGCAATTCGCCTCGGTGGGAGTCGATGGCGAAGGGGATTTCGTCATTGCCTGGTCGGGCGCGGGCATTGGCGAATCGGGGGCCGGTGCTTCGGGGGTCTTCGCTCGCTTGTTCAACATCTCGGGCGACAATGCTGGCCCGATCGTGACCGATGTGCAAGTTGCCGACGCGCAACTGAAGTCGGGCACGGTCATGACGAGCACCTTCTTGCAGATGAAGGTGATCTTCAGCGAGAGGCTCTCGCAAGTAAACGGGAATCTCGGCTTCGATAGCGTGACGAATCCGGCCAACTGGTCGTTGTCGCGCAATGGCGTCGAGCTGCCCGGCGCCATCACCCACATCGAGTTCGGTTTGAATTCCGTGACGCAGAAGTGGGAAGCGATTCTGTCGCTCGATGGCAACGGCTTCGCCGGCGGAACCATTCCGCTCGAGCCGGGTGCTTACATGTTGACGGTGCGTGACTTTATCGCCGACACGTCGACCAACTTCCTCGACGGCAACTACGACGGTCTGCCCGGCCTGAATTACAACCACTTCTTCACGATTGCCGACCTCGGTGGTACGGGAGGGGGGGGCCAGGGGGGCCAGCCGGTGGGCGCCGGTGGCGAGTTTGTCGTCAATACGACCTTCGCTGGCACGCAAAACCAACCGGCGGTGGCCATGGATGGCGCCGGCAACTTCGTGGCAGTCTGGCGCGGCCCCACGACGCTGCCGTCGTCGGCCGATCCGACGATTGTCATCCCCGCCGGCGCGACGTCGGTCTTCTTCCAGTTGTTCGATGCCGCCGGCAACAAGATCGGAACCGAACAGCAGATCATCGAGTCTGCGGCTGTCTCGTCGATCAATCTGGCCCCCGCGGTCGCTCGCGATCGCGATGGTAACTTCATGATCGTATGGACGGGCTCTGGTCCCCATGACTCGGTGGGCATTTATGCCCAGCCCTTCACGCCGACCGGCACTCCGCGCGGTGCGCCGTTCCTGGTCAACACGTTCACGCAGGGCTTGCAATTTGAACCGGCGATCGACATGGGGCCGGGGGGTGACTTCGTCATCTCGTGGACCAGTTCGGGACAAGACGGCGATCTCGACGGCGTCTACGCCCAACGCTACGGCTCGAATGGCTCGAAGATCGGTGGCGAGTTCCGCGTCAACAGCACCTCGGCCAATCGCCAGGATCAATCGCGCGTGGCGCTCGATCACAACGGCAACTTTGTGATTATCTGGGAAAGCTTTGCCCAGGACGGCAGCTCGTGGGGTATCTTCGGCCAGCGTTACAACGCGGCGGCGCAGCCCGTGGGTGGCGAGTTCAGCGTTAATACGACCACCAATGGCCCGCAACGTCTGGCCGACGTTGCCATGGACGCTGACGGCGATTTCGTCGTGACGTGGCAATCGCTCGGCCAGGATGGCAGCGGCTACGGCATCTATGCACGGCGTTTTACCCGCACGGGAGGAGCCGGCGATGAGTTCCGAGTCAATGCGACGACGTTGAATTACCAGCAGACGCCGTCGATTGCGATGGATGCCGCGGGCAACTTCACGATCGTCTGGACCAGCTTCGGTCACGACGAGGATGGCAACGGTACCAAGGACGGCAACGGCATCTATGCCCGCTCGTACCGAGCCGATGGCATCGAAGTGACCCGCGCCGGCACGAACACGCCCTTGGGCGAGTATCACATCAACGAACGCGTCGAAGGGGACCAGACACAGCCTGCCATCGCCATGGATTCGAATGGCAACTTCGTGGTCATCTGGACAGGGCAGGATGCGACGCCGATCGGTACGAGCACGGGCATCTTCGGCAAGCGTTTCCGTGTCAGTGCCGCGCAGACGATCGTCGGCGTCGGCAGCTCGGGCGCCGGGCAAAGCGGCGGCACGAGCGGCAACGTCCCGGTCAATTCCAGCTCGGGCGGCTCGTCGGGCTCCAGTGCCGGCAGCAGCAATGCCGGCGGCAGCAACTCGGGCGGCGGCAATGCCAATACGCAGGTGGCGCCCCCCCCCACGGAAATGACCGTCAACGGCACGACCGGCTTCGATCTCTTCGAGTTCATCGCCGGCCCGACGCTGGCCAGCTCCACGTTGCGGTTGAACGGCAAGGTGATCAACGTGCCCCAATCGGTCACGAGCTTCCGCCTGAATGGTTTTGGCGGCGGCGATCGCGTCGTGATCAACGGCTCCGACGCCGATGAGATCGCCGAGCTGTGGGCTGGTACGGTGAAGTTCCGCGGCAGCGGCTATGAAATCGTGGCGGCGGACATGCCGAATATCAGCGTCTTCGGCAACGGCGGCAAGAACACGATGATCATCCACGGCAGCTCGAGGTCCGAGGTGCTGACCATGACCGCGTCGCGTACGACGCTCGCCGCGCCGGGAGTGTATTCGAACGAAGGGTACGGCTTCGCCCACACCGAGGTCTACTCGGGCGGCGGCAACGATCAGGCCCGCCTGTTCGATACGCCGGGCAACGACGTGCTGACCGCCTCGGCGAGCTCGGTGCGGCTGAGGGGCGCCGGTTACGACAATCGCGCCTACGGCTTTGCCCAGGTCGAGACGACCGCCAGCGTCGGCAATGACGTGGCCGTGATGTACGGCTCGGCCGGCAACGACGTGCTCATCGCGGCGCCCGGCAACACGCGGCTCTACGGTGCGGGCTTCGACAACCGTGCTTACGGCTTCCGCCAGATCGAAGCCAACTCCTCGGGCGGCAAAGACTTCGCGCAACTCTACGATTCGGCCGGCAACGATGTACTCATGACCTCGCCGTCGAATTCGCGGCTCTACGGCGCCTCGTTCGACCATCGCGTCTACGGCTTCAATCAGGTCGAGTCGTATTCGCGATCGGGCAATGACGTGGCCTTCATGTACGACTCGGCCGGCAACGACGTGATGATGGCCGCGCCGAAGAACGTCCGCATGAACGGCGCCAACTTCGACAACCGCGCCTACGGTTTCTCCCTGGTCGAAACGCTTTCGGCCAACGGCAACGACGTGGCGCGCATGTACGACTCGATCGGCAATGACGTGCTGCTGGCCGCGGTCGGCAATGTCCGCTTGTGGGGAGGAGGCTTCGACAATCGCGCGTATGGCTTCCGACAGGTCGAAGGGTACTCCAACAGCGGCAACGACACCGCTTTGATGTACGATTCGGCCGGGGATGATACCCTCACGGCCGCGCCGCGGAATGTGCGTTTCGTGGGCAACGGCTTCGACAATCGGGCCATTGGCTTCGCCCACGTCGAATCGAACTCGCGCAGCGGCCTTGATACCGCCATGATGTACGACTCGGCGGGCAACGATACATTCATCTCGGGCGTCGGCACCGCGCAGCTCAAGGGCGTCGGTTTCGACAACCGGGCCTATGGCTTCCGCAAGGTACAGGCCATCGGCAGCGGCGGCGTCGATAGCGCGTCGATGTATGGCTCGCAAGGCGCCAACATCCTGGTGGCCGATCTCGCGCTCCAAACCACCAGGCTCACCACGGCCAACGTGGAAACCGTGGTCGAGCGGTTTGCGCAGGTCATGGCACAAGGCTCCGGCACGTCGCTGGATCAAGCCACGCTGATCGACAGCGTGCTCGACGATACGCTCATCGCCAATAATAATCTGGCGCAGGTGAGCAACGCCCGGACGACCGGGCAATTCTACAACTTCAAGAATGTGAAGGCGCAAGGGGGCCAGGGTGGCCAGAACAGCGTTACGGTGAATTCGATCGACTACGTGTTGGAGAATCACTGGAGTTGACGACGGCCGCCGATCGGTGCCGGCGGTAGGGCAATTCAGAGTACAATCGTCCGCTAGAAAACGACCCGTGCGGCTCCGCGCCGCGAATGGCGAAAAGAGACGGTAGACAGATGCAAATGCTTCGGAAGACCCCCCCTGCCTCGCGACGCAAACGCCTGTTCTGCATCGATCCGCTCGAAGAGCGCTCGCTGCTGGCGGTGACGGGGTTCGATACTTCGCTCGTCGATCCGGCCGGGAAGTTCAGCTTCGATCTGTCCGCCTTGCACCTCGAGCATCGTCAGTTTCTGCAGTCGCATCCCAACTTCGACGCCACGTTCGCGCCGCAGAATCTGAATCTGAACGTGCAATCGAACATGGTGAGCGTCTATGCGATCGCCAAGGGTGGCGAGACGAATCAACTGGCGACCGGCCTGCTTTCGCTGGGCCTGACCAACGGGCAGGCGCAGGGGGTGGTCGTGGCCGGCTACCTGCCCATCGAGTCCTTGGACGAGATGGCGCGTCTTTCGAGCCTGCAATACGCCTACCCGACCTACGCCGCGAAGACCAATGCCGGCGCCACCGTCAGCCAGGCGGACGTGGCCTCGAACGTCAACACGGCCCGCAGCCAGTTCGGCCTCGATGGAACCGGGGTCACCATCGGCGTCATTTCCGACTCGTTCAATGCGCTCGGCGGAGCCATTGCCGATGCCGCCACCGGCGATTTGCCCCCCCTCCATCAGATCAACGTGCTGCAGGATATCCCCTTCGGATCCGACGAAGGCCGCGGCATGATGCAACTCATCCACGATCTGGCGCCAGGCGCCCAATTGGCCTTCCATACCGGCTTCATCAGCCAGTTGGACTTCGCCAACGGCATCGAGGAATTGTCCACGGAAGCCGGCGCGCAGATCATCGTCGACGATATCGGCTGGGCCACGGCCCCTTGGTTTCAAGATGGCTTTATTGCCCGCGCCGTCGATAAGGTTGTCGCCGACGGTACGGCCTATTACTCGTCGGCAGGCAACAACGCGAATGATTCGTACACGAGATCTTACATCGCCTCGCGCAATTTCGCCGCCGGCGCCTTCGAGTCCGAAGACTTCGCCCCCGCGTTCCGAGGCGGAACGCTGCACCGCGACATCTTCAAGGTCGTGGTGCCAGACCGCGCCGGATTGGCGCTGGCCATGCAATGGGATCAGCCGTTCTTCTCGCAAACGCTCCCTCTCGACGGCACGCAACCTGGCTCTCTGAGCGATTACGATATCTATATCTTCGACAGCAACTTCGACCCGTTCGAGCCAGAACCGCAAGGGACCGTCGTTGCGGCCAGCAATAGCAACAATCTGGTCACGAACGGGAGTGGCGATCCTGTCGAATTCCTCTCGTTCTTCAACGGCGCGGACGTCAGTGGCGACACGTTCTACGTGGCCGTTTTCAAACGTTTCAACCCGGTCGTGCTCAACGTCGCATCGACCGACGTGCCGAGGGCCATTCCGAACGACGGCAACACGCTCACCTCGAACCTCGTCGTATTAAACCCCGGGGGAGTGGCCACCAACGCCATCATCACGGACGTCAACGTCCGCTTGCAGATCGATCACGAGTGGGATGAAGATCTCACCGTCTCGCTCGTCAGCCCGAATGGAACCGTGATCGAGTTGTTCGCCAACGTCGGTGGCAGTGGCAACAACTTCGGCACGCCAGGGTTCATGATGGGGCTGGATGACGAGGCCACCCTAGCGGTGGCCGAAGGCAATCCCCCCTTCGCCAACTTCTATATTCCTGCTGAAGCGCTCTCCCTGTTCGATGGAGAGTCTCCCTACGGCACGTGGCAGTTGTTGATTACCGACAACGATAGCCATGCCTCGGAAACGCCCGTGCCGCCGAATTCAGGCACGCTGCAGCGGTGGTCGCTGCAAATCACCACGGATGCCGATCCCACGCCGAATGCGAATATCCTCAAGATTTTGCACTGGGGTGGCGTACCGGTTCCGTCGATCGACGGCTTTGCTTCCGTTTCGGGTTCCTCGACGATCATCGGTCATCCGAACGCCCTCGGCGCGCAAGCCACGGGCGCGGTGTTCTACCAGAACGCACCGGGCTTCACGGGCAACCCCTTGGTGAACGAGGCCTTCTCGTCGCTGGGTGGTACTCCCATCGTGTTCGACACCTTCGGCACACGGCTCGCCACGCCCGAGATTCGACTCAAGCCCGATATCTCGGCGCCTGACGGAACGAATACAACGTTTTTCCCTGGTCCCCGTACCGGGCTTCCCTTCCTCGATTTCGATGTGGAGGGAGATGGCTTTCCCAACTTCTTCGGCACGTCGGCCGCAGCACCGCACGCAGCAGCTATTGCCGCTTTGATGCGACAGGCGGTTCCCGATGCCGCGCCTTGGGAAATCTATACCGCCATGCAGCAGTCGGCGATCGACATGTACGGCTTCGGTCACGACTTCCTGAGCGGCTATGGCTACGTGCTGGCCGACGAGGCCATCAAGGCGCTCGGTACGCTGCGGCGGGGGTCCGTCGAAGGGACGAAGTTCATCGACCGCGATGGAGATGGCGTGCGAGATGCCGACGAGCAGGGCTTGCCCGGCTTCACCATGTACCTCGACATGAATCTGAACGGGGTGCGGGACGAGATCAGCCAGACGTTCCATTCCAAGACGTTGCCGCAACAGATCATCGACGCCTTGCCGATTTTCGGCCTGACGACGACGATGCAATTTCCGGCGACGGTCTACGGCATTCCGACCTCGACGCTGGTGGATGTCGACGTCTTGCTGACGATCGAGCACGATGCGGTGCAAGACCTCGACGTGTTCCTCATCAGCCCGACGGGCCGGCGAATTCAACTCTTTGCCGATATCGGCGGCAATCTCGACGACTTTCTCGGCACGATTCTCGACAGCGAGGCGTCGACCTCGATCGCGGCGGGAACGGCGCCGTATACCGGACGCTACCGTCCCCAAGAATCGCTCGTGCCCCTCTACAACGAGGATCCGAACGGTATCTGGTGGCTCGAGGTGACCGACGATACCACGCTGAATAAGGGAGTGATCTACGATTTCGGCCTGGCCATCCGCTATCTCGAGCCGACCGCCACGACGGACAGCCAAGGCCAGTACAAGTTCTCGAACCTGCCGATCGGCTCCTACACCATCGCCGAGTTGCCCCAGAACGGATGGCAGCAGACGACCTTCTCCGGAGCTGCTGCCAAGCCGCTGATGGTCACCGAGATCGACGCGGGAAACAAGGACGGCTTCGAGATTCAGAACGTCTCGGACTCGGTGCTCGATACTCGGGGTTGGTTTGTCGCCATCAGCGACGCCCCCTTCGGTAATATCAACGAGTTCAACTCGGTCGTCTGGCAATTGCCCGACTCGATCGGGCCGCGCGAGGTCCTCTACCGTACCGACTCACCCTCGGACCATTACTTTGGCGCGAATATCTTCTGGAACACGAACAACACCCGCATCGGTAGTGGCTGGGTGATGATCGTCGACAACAATGGAAAAGTCGTCGATTGGGTCGGTTGGGGATGGACGCCCGATGACATCGCCAGCTTCGATGTCACCGTCCAAGGCGTCCATGTCAAAGGACTCCATGGAAGTTGGACGGGGGCCGGCGCCGATCGTTCCGGCCTCGGTACCCTGCAGCGTACTGGAAACAAAGATACGAACACCTCCAGCGATTTCCGCTGGTTCAATTCGCCCAGCATGGGCGAGCAAAATTACCTGGCAGGGTTGGTCCTGCCGGTCGCCAGCGCCGTCAACAGCCAGAATGTCACCTTGATCGGCAATTCGCTGACTCTGACCGGCCAAGACTTCGGCAATCGTTTCGTCGGCGCGAATCCGAAGGTCGTGGCCAGCAGTCCCGCCGCCATCTCGGCCGCCCCATTGAGCTTTATCGACATCGTCTATTCCGAGCCGATGAATGCCGGCAGCTTCACCTTGGCCGATATCGTCAGCTTTACGGGCCCAGGCGGTAGCCTGCTGGCGTCGATCTCGGGCATCACTCCGCTGCTCGGCGGCACGGTCTTCCGCGTGAACTTCACGCCGCAGTCTGCCGACGGCACCTATACGATCGTCGTGGGCCCCGATGTCACGGCCGCCGACAACAACGCCAGAGTCGACCAGGACGGCGATGGCGTGCCGGGCGAGGCGACCGACGACCGCTACTCGTACAGCATCGTGCTCGGCAGCGCCGCGATCCACGGCACGACCTGGCACGACGTGAACGGAGATGGCATTCGCGATCCCGAGGATCTGGGACTCGCGGGTTGGACGCTCTACGTCGATGCCAACTCGAACGGCGATCTCGATTCTGGCGAACGCACCGCCGTGACCGATGCCGACGGCAACTACCAGTTCCTCAACCTGCCGGCGGGCAGCTATACGATCCGCCAGGTCGTACAACCGGGCTGGGAGCAAACCTTCCCGTTGGCAAACGCGCCGCAGATGGTCAGCGTGCTCGCCGGCGAGGTCGTGAACGACATCGACTTCGGCAATCAGCAGACGGTCGTCATGGCCCTCTTCGCCAACCTGGGCGCCGTGACGAATCAATGGGTGGGCAATCTCAACCTGGCCCGTCGGCCGGAGAACTACCGCTTTACCACGGCAACCGGCGGCATCCTCACCGTGGCGCCACGATTCTCTCCCGGCGCCGGCAACGTTCGCATCACGGTCTACGACGCCCAAATGAACGTCGTGGCCACGTCGAATGCCGGCGCGCGGCTCGACCTGCCCACCACGGCTGGCGCCACCTACAACATCAGCATCGAAGGCACGAACACCAACGTCGACGTCTTGCTGGCCAACGTGGTCGAGCAGGTCGGTAGCACGGTCACCGTACACGGCACCGCCGGCGACGACGTGTTCTACTTCACCACCGGCGCCAAGCACCGCATCACGGTCAATGGCGCTAGCTACGAGTATGATCCGGCGACGGTGACCAACATCATCTTCGACGGCGCGGGGGGGAATGACTATGCGATTCTCACCGGCTCGGCGCAGGCCGATCTCGTCCGATTCGGACCAGGCACGGGCAAGCTCTTCGGCCCCGGCTTCCTGGTCGACGTGCGAGCGGAGCGAATCGAAGTCAACAGCGGCGGCGGCGTTGATTCGGCGGTGTTCGAGGACTCGGCAGGTGCAGACACCCTCGTGACGGGTGCCGCCGTGTCCTATATGGTCGGTCCCGGTTTTGCTAATGCGGCCATCGGTTACCAGGTCGTTCGCGCCACATCCACGGCCGGCGACGATGTCGCAATCATGCAAGACTCGGCCGGCAACGACACCTTCGTCTCTACGCCGGCCGTCGCCGCATTCTACGGTGTGGGCCTGGACCACGAGGCACGCGGCTTCCGCACCGTGCGCGCTCGCGCCAGCAGCGGCAACGACACGGCCTGGCTTTACGACTCGACCAGTGTCGATACGCTCGTCACGCGACCCGAGTGGACCTCGTTCCAGGGAGCGGGCTTCGACCACGAAGCCCGTGGCTTCGATGTCATCCGGGCCCGAGCCAGCAGTGGCAATGACATTGCCATCATGCTCGATTCGGCGGGAGACGATACGTTCGTCACCACCTTCGAATGGGCGTCGCTGAAAGGCGCCGGCTTCGATCACGAGGCCCGCGGCTTCCAGACCGTTCGCGGGCGTGCCAGCAGCGGCAACGACTTGGCCGTAATGTACGACTCGACCGGCAACGACACGCTGGTGACTCGCCCCGAGTGGACCGCCCTGCAGGGGCCCGGCTTCGATCACGAGGCCCGCGGCTTCGGTGTCATCCGCGCCCGGGCCACGGCCGGCGGATTCGATCAGGCCATCATGCTCGATTCGGCCGGAAACGACTCCTTCGTCGCTCGGCCCGAGGCGGCTCAAATGATCGGCTCCGGCTTCGATCACGAAGCCCGCGGCTTCGAGTCGGTGCGCGGGGTCGCCAGCACGGGCTACGATCGGGCGGTGCTGATCGACAGCGTGCTCGACGATCGCCTGACGGTTCGCCGCGATTACGCCGCCGTGCAGAACGCCCATTGGCTCGCCTGGGCGGTGAATTTCGACGAATTGACTGCCCGGAAAGAAAACGGCGGCAACAACACGAAGGTAGTCGACGCGGCGATCGGCTATCTCTTCAACGATCGTTGGAGCTAAAAACCGCTCCGCCAGGGCCGCTTGCCGTGCTGGCGCCAGGGTGCCAGCACGGCGGTAGCGATCGTATATTCTGGTTCCGCGGCTCTCTGTCTTGTGCCGGCACGCCATTCTGTGCCGTTCATCTCCACGCGAGCGGCAGCGACACCGTTTTCGGTAGAGTCTGCCTTTCTTACTCAACTCGCTTGCGCCGCAAGACCGATACTACCGGCACGGACCAGGCTCTTGCCTGAGGGCACATGGAGTCATGCGCTCGCGGGAGGCTTCAGCCGGGATGAACGGGACCATGTTGATGAACCGCATCAGAACGTGTCTGTTGGCGATGGTAATGGGTCTTGCAGCGGCTGCCCCCGCGGCGGCGCAGGACTTCCAATTCTTTGCGCCGGCGGATCTCAGTGAGTACGGCAGCGGCGTGCATGCGAAGGAAGGCTTCTTCTTCACCTTCGATCTGCTGCAGTGGACGATCACCGCGCCAGACACGGTGACCATCGGTCAGAACTATACCCGCACCGACGTATGGCAGGGGGGGTTCTTCATCGATGAAAACAGCACGATGAACACCGGCCCCTACGAGAATGACTTCACCGATGGCCAACGGATGGAACTCGGCTATGTCCGCGACCATACCGGCTGGATGTTCGGCATGTTCAAGCTGACGAGCCTCAATCAATACCTCGATCGTAGCAATACGACCGTGGTCCTCGAGGATCCCCCCTACGGACCGCTGGGCCTGGAACGCATTCAGGGCTTCGTGCAGTCCGGCGGTCAGGATTTCGATCACGACGTGAACGGCAACGGCGTCTTCGGCCGCGACGGCATCGACACGAGCGTGCCCCCCGATGGCGAGCCGGACGAGTTCGCACCCACCGACTTCGGAGACGACGTGCGGTTGCCCATGGTGTTCGACATGCTCACCACCAAGAACCGTACCCAACTCTGGGGCACCGAGCTGATGTACATGCTGCGGTCGAACCAGATGCACCACGGCGGATACTTCGAGCTGTTCATCGGCGGTCGCTACATGCAGTTCCGCGATACGTTCAACGTGCAGGGCTACGGCGGCATTTTGGACCGCAGCTTCTGGTTCACCGATGCCAAAAACAACCTGGTCGGCCCGCAGGTGGCCGCTCGCTGGTTTAATCAGACCGGCCGCATTACCTGGTCGGCAGAAGGCCGCTTCATGGCGGGCTTCAACTTCCAGGACATTTCGCAACAGGGACGCTTTGCCAGCAACCTGCAGCCAGGCGGTCGTGACGTGCCACTCGCCTTCGGTCCGACGTCGTTCGTCCATTCGCTCGACGAGAACGAATGGTCGCCGGTGGTGGAACTGCGCGCCCAGGCCTCGTATCAGTTGACGCGCGCCATCGCCCTGCGTGTCGGCTGGACCGGCATGTACATCGACGGTCTGGCACGTGCCAGCGCCCTGGTCGATTACCGACTGCCGACGATGGGCCTGATTCCGAACCAGATCACGCAGGACGCCTTCATCCAGGGGGTGAACGCCGGTATCGAAATCAACCGCTAGCGAGCGCCCCGGCCTGATGTCCAGACGCCACGAGCGGTCAACGGTCGAGCTCGCGCATCAACTCTTCCAGGGCCGCGGCGAAGGCCCCGTAGGCGCCCGCGTCGAACAGCACGAATCGCACGAGCTCGGGCCGCTGCTGGGTACGTACGAAGTCGATCGTCGTGCCCAGGGCGATGCGGCTGGCCTGATCCATCGGAAAGCGATAGGCCCCGGTACTCAGGGCCGGCAAGGCCAGCGAGCGGCAGGCAGCCGCTACGGCTAGTTCCAGGCACGTGCGGTAGGCCGACGCGAGCAGTTCGGTCTCGCCCTGACGGCCTCCCCCCCACACCGGCCCCACGGCGTGGATCACATGCCGCGCGGGCAACTCCCCTGCCCCGCTGATCACGGCGGAACCCGTCGGGCAGCCCTGGGGATAGCGCCGCTCCGTCTCCGCCATAATCGCCGGCCCACCCCGCCGGTGAATCGCCCCATCAACGCCACCCCCGCCAGCAAGTTCACTGTTCGCCGCGTTGACGATGGCGTCCACCTCTTGCAGCGTGATATCCCCCTGATGCAATTCGATCGTGGATTGCTCGATGGAGTATCGCAACAGAAGCTCTCCTGCTTGGATGAAATCGCCGATCGAACTTGAAGCCGCGAGCGCCGCACCCGTCGGTTGCCCGCACCGCCGCTGGTCGTATTGTAGACGACTCTAGCGGGAATAACGCTGCTGTGCGAATACTGCCCAGTCGGGTGGTGCAATACAGCAGGCGCAAACAAAAAACCTCCGACTTGGGTGACCGAAGTCAACCCAAGTCGGAGGCGTCCTTCTGGCTGGCGAAGCCAGATTCCGTTCAACGATGTCCGGCCGCCGCGGCGTACGCGTACGCCGCGAGCGGCGCGGAGATCGTGAGTTTTCTACACGTGCGACTCGGTGACGAACTGGAAGCCGTGGTAGGCCTCGTTGCCGTGTTCGCAGAAGTCAAGGCCTTCGTGCTCTTCTTCCGGCGTGACGCGGAGCCCGATGCTGGCCTTGATCGCAGAGAACAGAATGGCACCCATCACGATGGCCCAGACAAAGCCGGCGCCAACGCCGACGGCCTGACCGATCAATTGCTGGACGCCGCCTCCGTAGAACAGACCCGGGTACGGCGAGCCATCGCCCGTCCCCGTCGAGAAGAGACCGAGCGACAGCGTGCCCCACGCACCGCAGACGCCATGCACGGAAATCGCGCCGACCGGATCGTCGATCTTCAGATAGCGATCGAAAGCGACCACCGAGAGCACGACAAGGACCCCAGAGACACCACCAATAATGAACGAAGTGGGCACCGTTACCCAGGCACAGGGACAGGTGACACCTACCAGCCCCGCCAGGGCCCCATTGAGCGCCATCGTGGCCTCCCACTTGCCGAACATGTAGCGGGCGGTCAGCAAGGCGGCAATGCACCCCACGACGGCCGAGGCGTTCGTGTTCACCGTGACGTGGGCAATCAGGTTGGCGTCGGCCGACATGGTGCTCCCCGGATTGAAGCCGAACCATCCCAGCCACAAGATGAAAACGCCGAGGGTCACGAGTACCAGGTTGTGACCTGGAATCGCTTTGACGGAGCCATCGGCGCCGTACTTGCCGATGCGCGGGCCGAGAATGAACGCCCCGATCAGCGAGAGCCACCCCCCGATGCTATGCACGGTCGTCGAACCGGCGAAGTCGAAGAAGTTCCAGTTCGAGGCCAGCCAGCCACCCCCCCAGATCCAGTGCCCCGAGACGGGGTAGATGACGGCCGAGACGATGGCGCTATAAAGCATGTACGAGCCGAACTTCGTCCGTTCGGCCATCGCCCCCGAAACGATCGTGGCCGTGGTCGCGGCAAAGACAAGCTGGAAGAAAAACTTCGAATTCAGTGGGATCGTGGTCCAACTCAGCGAGTCCCAGTCGGCGTCGGGATTGAGCATCGCTCCACTCAGTCCTCCCCAAAAACCATTCGCATCGCCGCCGTTGGCGAACATGATGCTGAAGCCGACCAGCCAGTACGTGATGCTGCCGAAGCAGAAGTCGAGCAGGTTCTTCATGCAGATGTTCACGGCGTTCTTGGCGCGCGTGAGACCGGTTTCGACCAGCGCAAAACCGGCCTGCATCCACATGACGAGAAAGCCGGCGATCATGACCCAAATCGTGTCGACCGCCTGAGAAAGAGCGGGCAATGATTGGTTGAGGCCGCCAGGTTCTTCCGCAGGGGCTTCTTCGGCAGCCGCCTCTGCGGTCGCCGCGGCTTCGCCGGGTTCGTCGGGGGCTACGGCAGGAGCCTCTGCGGGAGCTTCGGCAGGCGCCTCCGCGGCGGGCGGGTCCTGCGCGATCGAACGATTCCACAGCACACTGCCCGTGGCCAGCAGGGCGGCAATCACCGCCCAGGTCATGACCCAACTCTTTCGGTCTTTACAAAAACTCATTTCGAACGACCTCCGCAAAGCTAGAAGGACAACCAAGACAACAACGCACCACGCGCGCAGCGGGAGCGCAGCCAGATCGCACAACAGAAAAACGGCGCGCGTTCAACACGCGCCGGCGCGGCGCATGCGAAGCAACGTTCCCGTCGCAGCTAAGGGGCAAACTTCGCGCAGGAGCAACCACGAGCACGAAGCGGACATCTCGGCACAGGCATGCGCAGACGCATGCGCACCGATGCCCAGTGGATGAGCGCCGCGGAGATTACAGGCCGCCGGCGCTGCTGGCGAAGAGTGTCAGATAGAGCGAATGCTCGGACACAGGAGAGAGCGTGTCCGTCTGGCCTAGCGTTGGTTTGATATGCATTGCAGTTGAGAACTGGTGCAAAACCTACTGCCTGATGAAGCCAATCCTTGGACACTCAAGTTACGCAGGGAACGCCACACGCAATTCGTGCGCCAATGCACGGCGCACGCGCGCAGCACCGCCTGCCAACGACCATGCAATGCAAGCACTTGCGCTTTTTCACAGGAATCTTTCAAGTTCCCTGCGCGCACGCACATGCCTGCTATGCCAGCAAGCCCTGTCGTGCGTTCGGGCGAAGTTGCCAAGCAGGCCGGCAAGAGCCGACCTGGGGCGAAGGGGCAGGTCGCGGTCACCCCCCATGCCGAATAGCCGTGCGAGTGGCGCAGTCTCTGGGAGTAGAGAATCGTCCGAGCAACCCGCTCGCGCAAAAAAAGGGCCCGCCTCGGAGGTCCTCCGCGACAGGCCGTGTACAGAGACAATGCTCTTGAAGCATGTATACCACACTCTGACAGCGATGCAAGCAAATCGGGGAAAAAGCTTCTCGATCAAGAGCCTGCCGGGCACAGAACGGAACGAAAGGACGTGGGATCCCAGGGGGGATCGACGCCGTAAGTCCATGCGATGATTGGGAATGCCGATGGCAGCCTGACGGTTCCGGAGCCGTGGCTGGCGCAGGAACCAGGGTCCCGGCTTGTCCAACTGCCCTGCCGCGCGGGGCCAGGTCCTACTGGATGAACTGCTCGTCCGCCTCGTCGCTGTTGATCGAGATCTCGCCCATGTCTTCCAGACGCCGGACGATGTCCACGATTTGCTGCTGCGCCTGCTCGACCGAGGAGAGCTTGACTGGGCCGAGATACTCCATCTCTTCTTTGAGCAGCGTGGCGGCGCGGCTCGACATGTTGCCGAGAATCTTCTGCTTGAGCTCGTCGCTGGCCCCCTTCAGCGCCATCGCCCATTGCGAGGTCTCGACGTTCTTGAGAATCGTCTGAACCTCCTTGTCGGCAAATTTGCCGATGTCGTCGAAGACGAACATCAGCCGGCGGATCTCGTCGACCAATTGAGGATCGTCCTGCCCCAGGTTTTCGAGCAGCGAACGCTCGGTCGAGCGATCGCAGACGTTCAGGATCTCGGCCACGCTCGAGACGCCGCCGGCGTTCTCGAACTGCTGGCTCATCACGCTCGACATGCGATGTTCAAGCCCTCGTTCGACCTCGCGGATGATCTCGGGATTCGTCTGGCCCATCGTCGCGATCCGGCCGATCACCGAGAGTTGCCGATCGGAGGGGAGCCCTTTGAGAATGTCGGCGGCACGGGCCGGCGAAAGGTGGGTCAGCACCAGGGCGATCGTCTGCGGGTGCTCGTCGATGATGAAGGTGAGCAGATTCTGAGCGTCGACCTTCTTGAGAAAGCTGAACGGCACGGCCTCGATCGATTCGCGAACCGTATCGATCGTGTTGGCGGCGTTCTTGCCCAGTGCTCGTTCGACCAGCTTCTTGGCGACGTCGAGGCCGCCGCCGGTGCCACCGAGGAGAATCGAGGGATTCGATTCGGAAAACTCCTTGAGCACCGCCTGTTGTTCGGCGCCGGTGATCGAGCCGAGCGTGGCGATCTCGATCGAGACCCGTTCGACCTGTTTCGGCTCGAGCTTGGCCAGCAACTGCGCGGCGTCGTCCTGCGGCAAGCTGGTCAGTAGGATGGCCGCTTTGCGTAGCTCTGCCGTGCTGGCGTTAACCACGGTCGATCTCCCGGGATAGGGGCCGCCGCGTCCCCCGCCGGAATCCCCTCCGGACAGTCGGCGCGTGCCAGGGGCGCAGCCCGCTAGCTGGCCCCTTATCGTCCGTGGCGGGGAGTCGACTTGAGAGAAACCGGGCGAATCGCCGCCAGACGCCAGCGACCCTGGCAGTGCCGGCGCGGAGATGCTGCCGTGCGAGGTCCGAGAGAGGCCCCTATTTCACCGGCGCCAGCTTCACGTTGCGGTATTCGACCCGCGAACCGTGGTTTTGCAGGCCGATGTGGCCCCTCTCGCGCGTGATGCCAGGGTGTTCCTTGGCCTTGTCGAGATGCTCGTCGAGGTTGGCCTTCACCACCTGCTTGCCGTTTACCTCGACTTCGACGTCGCGGCCGACGCAGCGGATGCGCATCGTCTGCCATTCGCCGGCGGGCTTGGTGACGCGGGGCTGCGCGGCGACCACGCCATAGACGCTGCCGGTGTACTGATCGGGGCGGAGCGACTTGTACTCGTCGGCCGCATCGTCCAGCACCTGGAGCTCCATGCCCGTGTAGGCCGGATCCCCCTCGTGCGGGGCCCGAATGAAGACGCCGCTGTTGCCCCCCTGGGGCACGCGAAACTCGAGCGAGAGATCGAAGTCGCCGTACTCGTCCTTGGTCGAGAGCCAGCCCCCCCCTGCCCCGCTACAGACGAGCAGACCATCTTCGACAGTCCAACTCGAAATGGGGCCATTGACCGCTTGCCAGCCGTCGAGGCTCTGGCCGTCGAAGAGGGCCTTGGCATCGTCGGCGGCCTGTACCGAGCGAGCAGCGAACGCAACGACGCACAGGGCGAATGGCAAGGCCAGGTGGCGCATGAGAGACTCCGAGGTGTGACGGCGGGGCAGGTTTTATTGCTGTCCGCGCGGCCGATGAGCCACGATGCAGAACGGTGCCCTCACGCATTCCGGGCTTCCGTTGGGCGCCCTAGACTCATTGGCTGCGCGGAGCGGAATAGGGCTCCGCCAGTCTAGCCCCGCGAACCACATGTGTCATCCTGCCCAGTGCCCGAGGAGGTAAGGTCTTGGAAAGCCCCGAAAGGCCACCCGATCTGGGGTGGATCGGCCCGCTGGCCAATTCGAGACCGATAAATTCGGGTCAGGGATGACTTCCAAAACCGGGGGCTTCGCGGAATATGCTCTCTGTAGAGTGCGCCGACCCGTTGGGCAGCCCATCTTCAACCCTCAATCTTCCCCGCCATGCAGCCACCGGAACGGACCGAAGAATTCGTCGGACTGTTTACGCTCAACGCGCGGCGGATCTACGGCTTTATTCTCTCGCTGCAGCCGAACGTGGCGGACGCGGACGAGATCTTTCAAGAAACCAGCACCGTCTTGTGGCGCAAGTTCGAGCAGTTCGAGCCCGGCACCGATTTTCTCGCCTGGGCGTGCCAGATCGCGCGCTACAAGGTGATGTCGCAACGGCAACGTGTCGGCCGCGAACGGCTGCAGTTCAGCGACGAGTTCGTCGAGAACGTGGCGGACGAATCGTTGCTCGCCGGCGCGGCGCTCGGGCCCCGGCATCTGGCCCTCTCGCAGTGTATCGAGAAGCTGCATCCTCGCGATCGAGACTTGCTCTCGCGGCGTTACCAAGAGGGAGCGACGACCCGTTCGATCGCGGCCGAAGTCGGTCGTTCGGTCGATGCGATCTACAAGGCCTTGAACCGTATCCACGAGAATCTGTTCGAGTGCATCCAACGGACCTTGCGTGCCGAGGGACGCCCATGAGCGACACGCACGACACGTTGCCCCATGAGCTGCGTGGTCTGCTCGCGGCACTCCGCGAGGGGACGCTCGACGAGGCACAGGCCGCGCGGCTCGAGCAGCTCGTGCGCGATGACCCCGCGGCGCGACGCGCCTACGTCGAATATCAGCACATGATCGCCGATCTACGCTGGCTCTGCGGTGGTGTGCCTCGGTCGCTCCCCCCCGCAAAACCGACCAATCCTTCGCCGTTGGTAGAAGGTGGCAGTGGTTGGCGCGGCTGGGTGCAGGGGCTTCCCTGGATCGACGCGGCGCCGATCTTCATCTTTGGCGGCCTGATGTTGGCCGCCGGATTGATGCTGGGGATGCGCTTGGGCGATGCACGGCCGTCGCCGAGTTCGATCGGTGGCTCGTCCCCTACCTTACCCCCCGGTGCCCCCCCCTCGCCGCCAACCGCGATCGCGGCCGAGAAGGGTGAAACGCAGTCCCCTCCCTCCGTGGCGATCGCCACGCTGGCGGCTGCGGTCGATTGCGATTGGGAAACCGGCAGCCTGCCGACGCATGCCGGCGCGAGGTTATCGACCGGTACGCTGCGGCTGAATGCCGGCATCGCGCAGCTCGACTATGACTCGGGCGCGCGCGTCGTTCTGCAAGGGCCCGCGGTCTTCGAGGTAACCGCCACGAATGCCGGGCTCTTGTCGGTGGGGCAATTGGTGGCGCGCGTCAGCCCGGCCGCCGTGGGCTTCACCATTCGCACGCCCTCGGCCGCGGTCGTCGATCTGGGCACCGAGTTTGGTGTGATTGCCGAGGCCCGCGGCGCCACGGAGGTACACGTGTTCGACGGGCTGGTCGAGCTCAACCTGTCAGCGGCAGCCGAGCAACCCAACCTGCCCTCGGCGCCGATCACCGTTGCCGCCGGTCAGGCACGCCGGCTCGAGGCCCAGGCCGAAGACGAACGGGCCGCGGCCAACTGGATCGAGCGGCCTCTCGACACCGAGCGTTTCACGCGACAAGTCGTGCCATCGCGGGAACGTGTCGTGGGGGACTTGCTGCTCGCAGACGATTTCACGGGCGAGAAGCTCGATCGCCACCGTTGGCGGGTCATCACCGAAGGGATTCGCTCGCCGGAGGCAAAGATTCAAGTCGTCGACGGACGCGTCGAATTGTCGAACCGCGCGCACCTGGTGACGCGCGAGGAATACGATCCGGCAAAACGGGGTGGTCTGCGGATTCGCGGCCGTTGGACCTTCGCCAGCGAGAACGACCTGCTGCAAATCCTGACTCGTAGCGACGGCGTGCCGAATGCCAGTGCCAACGGCGACACGCAAAACGGTGTCGAGTTTATCGCCACGACCGATCAAGGGGGCGTGATGGGCATCTATGGCCGCGGCGATGCACAACTGCCGCATGCCATCGCCCTGATTCCCATTCAGGTGGGAAACACGTTCGATTTCGAGATCCTGGACGACGGCCAGCACGTTTCGTTCACGCTTACCGAAGTGGGGGGGGCCGGCGCGACGGCGACGGTGGCCACCGAATGCGACATCGATCGTCCGACCGACTTCATCGTGTTTCACAATCGGGAACGGGGGCGCCAGTCGCGCAGCGCCTGGCTCGAGCGCGTCACGCTCGAGGGCAACCTGCGGCCCAATCCGGCCCTGCAGGACGCGCCGGCAGTCCGTTGAAAAACTAAACGGACTGCGACATCGCAGGGATGGCGAGGTTGAAAATGCCATGAGGCATTTTTCAACAGGCTATTAGGTGGCCGAGGCGCGTTGCACGTCGCGCGGAGCGAACACCAAGCCGGCGACCGTGAGCACGATGGCCACCACGATGTAGATCGCGGCGGTCGAGGCGATCGTTTCGCTCATGCCGAAGCCCTGGGTCACGGCCAGACCCACCGAGATCGAGCCCAACCCACCGCCGAGCCAGCCGATCATGTTCATGATGCCGACGGCGGTGCCACGCCGCGCGGCGGGGACCACGTCGTAGAGCGACGCCCAGATGTTCGCGTCGTAGAGCCCCTTGAAGAAGCCGAAGGCCGTCATGGCCGGAATCAACAGGGCCAGCTTCTGCGTTTCGCCGCAGAAGTAGATGAAGGGCGCGCCGCCGAGCGTCCCCACGGCCTGCACCAGGATGCGTCCGCCGGGACGCAGCTTGCGCCAGCGGTCGGCGAGCCAGCCCCCCGACATCGCGCCGAACATGCTGGCCACCTGGATGAAGACGGTGGCCCCGATCCCGGCCACGGCCAGATTCAACTCGAACTTCTCCTTGAGGAACGTCGGCATCCACGACAGGAAGACGAGCCCGACGAAGTTGGCGCCAAAGAAGGCCACGATCAGCGCCAGCGCCGTGGGCGTAGCGGCCAGCATCCGGAGGAACGCGGCAATGTCGAGCGGCTGCGCGTCGGGGTTCGCCTCGGGGACGTTGCCGGCGGCGATCTCGGCCTCGTTGCGTCCCGGTTCGCGAATGAACTTGGCCAGCACCAGCCCCAACACGACGCCGGCCACGCCCAAGAGGATGAAGGGAGACTGCCAGCCGAAGTGCATGCCCATCCAGCCGGCGAGCGCGCCGCCGCCGATCGTGCCGGCATAGACGCTCGTCTGGTGAAAGCTCATGGCGCGCGAGCGCGTGTCGCGCGTGTGGTAGTCGCTGATCAGCGACATCGAGGCCGGAAAATAGAACGTTTCGCCCAGCCCTTCCGCCGCCCGCACGAACGCAAAATGCCAGACCTTCGAGCAGAGGGCCGTGAAGCCGGTGATGATGCTCCAGACGTACAGCCCGGCCAGGATCACCGTCTTGCGAGGATAGCGGTCCCCCACTTGTCCGGCAAAAGGGGCCGACAGGGCATAAACCCAAGTAAACGCCGCCCCGATAAAGCCGAGCTGCGCCTTGTTGAATCCCAGTTCGCTTTCCAAAAGCGGAAAGATCGAGAAGATCGCCTGGCGGTCGGCGTAGTTGAAAAAGCAGATGAACCACAGCATCGCCACCACGACCCAGGGGTAGCGCTGGGAGTAAGGCAGTTTGGCGCTCGTGGCTGCGGGGGAAGATGGATTCGGGGATGAGGTCATGCAAGCACTCCACCAACAACGGCGATCAAGCAAGGCATATCGGCAGCCGGCGCAAGCCGAGCAGTATAGTTGAAGTTCGCGTCAGCCGAGAGGGGCTTATCGCCCGAGAAAGGGGAAGGATTTACCGGGCTCTCGCGGTGGAAAGTCTGTGGTCGATCTAGGGCGACGCGGAGCAACCACCGCGTGGCGGCGCGATTCGCCGGCCGCCGAAGGATCGCCCGTTCACATGAGGTCGCCGCACGATTCCTGCGAACCGTCGCCACAGTCGGACATCATGTCCGGATAGATGCCGGGCAGGTCTTCCGAGTAGTAACGTTCGATCACCGTGTTCAACTGCTCGTTGCGGCTGACGGCCACGAATGCGTCGCGCACCTCGTTCGACTGCGGATGGAGACGCGAATACTTGATGCCGAACTTGCGCATCTGGCGGCCCGAGAGATCGGGTCCATAGATCTCCTCGGCCAGGCGGTAATGCTCGCGGATCACATCGCGCTGCTCGAACAGCGAGGGCGGTGGCGGCAACGGTTGCCCCACGGCAAGCGCCCGCGCCTGGGCAAAGATCCACGGATTGCCGATGGCTCCGCGCGCCGCGGTCACGCCGTCGACCCCCGTCTGCCGCATCATGTCGAGACAGGCCTCGGCCGTGAAGAGATCGCCACTGCCGAGCACGGTACGGTCCCCGGCGTGCTGTTTCACTTCCTTCAAGAACGACCAGCGGCTCGCGCCGATGTATCGCTGCTTGACCGTGCGACCATGCACCGTAATGGCCGCCACGCCGGCATCCCAGGCGCCGTCGAAGATCGTAAAGAATCGCTCGCGGCTCTCTTCGGTGTCGTCGAGCCCACGCCGCATCTTCACCGTGACGGGAAGGTGCGCCGGGACCGTGTCGCGCACCCGGCGCACGATTTCCAGCGCCACGTCGGGCTGCGAGAGATGAAAACCACCCCGGCACCGCCCCAAGACTTTCTTCACCGGGCAGCCGAAGTTGATATCGATGACATCAAAACCCGCCTCGACCAACCGCGTGGCGGCCTCGCCGAACTGCACCGGCTCGCTCCCCATCAACTGCCCACCGACGGGATGATCGTCGTCCGTGAGCTTGAGAAACCGCCGCGTGTGCTTGCCCGCCTCGAGCACGAGCTTGTCGATCAGCACTTCGCACAGCGCATAATCGGCGCCGAATCGCCGCGCGATACGGCGCATGGCGCTGTCGCTATAGCCACTGAGGGCCGCCTGCACGACAGGAAAGCCGACGTAGACATTGCCCAGCGCGAGGGGGCTGTAGCCTTGCTTGTGACGGTCAGCGGCAATTGGTAGTCGATCAGGACTACGTTCGGCGAGACTAGGACTTGGCGAGGTCATGCAATCGATTTTTGCCCGCGATACGTCGAAGGGTCAAGGCGTTGGACGGTTCCAATTGGAAAGCAAGCTGCACAGGCAAGACTGCCTCTGCCACTTGGCATTTGTGGAAGCCCCGAATGGTCCCCTCACAACCCAAGCTTCTCCGCGCGAGCTCTTAGAAGCTCAACGGGACGATGTGCATCCGCTCACCGCGGCGGCTACCCCAGCACCGGGCAGACGTCGAACCACTCGCGGCCATCCTGCTGGATCCATTCGCACGATTCCGCCGGACCCCAGCCCCCGGGCTCGTACGTCCACAGGTTCGGCTCGCGCATTTCGTCCCACGTTTTCTGGATCGGGTCGATGATCTTCCAGGCCAACTCCACCTCGTCGCTACGAGCGAAGAGGCTGGCGTCCCCCGACATCGTGTCGAGCAGCAACCGCTCGTAGGCCTCGGGCAGGGCCGGCTCCGAGCGGCGGTCGAAACGGAAATCGAGCTCCGCCAGCCGCATCTTCATGCCGGCGTCCGGCACCTTCGTCTGGAAGTGGACCTGGATCCCCTCGGCCGGCTGCACCTGAATGAGCAGCCGGTTGGCCTCGATCCGCTTCGACGAGTTGGGGAACATCAGGTGTGGGATCTCTCGAAACTGGATCAGAAGCTGCGTTGTGCGGCAACTCATCCCCTTGCCGCTACGGAGATAAAAAGGCACCCCCTGCCAGCGCCAGTTGTCGACGTAGAATCGCACGGCGGCGAAGGTGGCGGTGTCGCTCTGCTGGGCGACACCTGGTTCTTGGCGGTAGTTCGTGTATTGCCCGCGCACGGTCTGTCGCGCGATGTCGGCCGGCTCGTAGCGGCGAATCGCGTCGAGCACCTTTACTTTTTCGTTGCGGATGGCGTCGGCCTCGAACCGCGTGGCCCCTTCCATCGCCGTGACGGTGAGCAGTTGCAGCAGGTGATTCTGGAACATGTCGCGCAGCACGCCGGCCTTGTCGTAATAGCCGCCCCGACTGCCGACCAACACTTCTTCGGCCGCGGTGATCTGCACGTGATCGATGTAGTTGCGGTTCCAAAGGGGCTCGAAGATCGTGTTCGCGAAGCGCAGCACGAGGATATTCTGCACCGTCTCTTTGCCGAGATAGTGATCGATGCGATAAACCTGCCGTTCGGCGAAAACGGCGTGGACGATCTCGTTCAGTTGACGCGCCGAGGCAAGGTCGTGCCCGAAGGGCTTCTCGATCACCACGCGGCGGACACCGTTCGTTTCGTCGGCCAGGCCGGCGGCCCCCAGTTGCTCGATGGCCTGCTCGTAGAACGTGGGAGAGGTTGCCAGATAATAGACCCGCGTACACTCTGGCCCCGTCTCGATCTCGTCGAGCAGCTTGCCGAGCGAGAGGAAGCTTTCGACGTCGCCGATATCACCCGCGTGGTAATAGATCGACGGCGCGAACTTGTCCCACTCCTGCTGGTCGAAGTCGTCGGCGAACTCCTGCGTCGACTCACCGAGCTTCTCGCGCCATTCGTCGTGCGAGAAAGGAGAACGCGAGAAGCCGATGACGCGGGTATCGGCGGGCAGACGCCCCTTGCGAAAGAGATGAAACAGCGCCGGCACGAGCTTGCGGCTGGTCAGATCGCCCGACGCCCCAAAGATGACATAACTGTGCGCCATGGCGACGCGACTCCATTAAAACCGCATGCCGGTGAACCCGCCATCCACGTAGTAGCTGGCTCCCGTGATGAAGCTACCGGCGCGGCGCGACAACAACAACAGGGTGGCTCCAATCAGTTCATCAGGCTCACCGAAGCGGGCCATGGGTGTGCCCCGCATCACGTTGGCCGTGCGCTCGACGTCGAGGATCTTGCGATTCTGCTCCGCCGGAAAGAACCCGGGGCACAACGCGTTCACGCGCACGCCGAGCGGCGCTAGCTCGCGGGCGACGTTTTGCGTCAGGCTGACCACGGCCGCCTTCGAGGCCGAATAGGCGAACACCTTCGACAAGGGCAGGTGCGCCGTGACGCTGGCAATGTTGAGAATCGAGCCCCCCTGTCCCGACTCGGCCATGTGCCGGCCGAAGATCTGACAGCCGTGGTGGACGCTCTTCAAGTTGCTCTGGATAACCC
Organism: Pirellulales bacterium; assembly: GCA_019636335.1. Classification (NCBI taxonomy): domain Bacteria; kingdom Pseudomonadati; phylum Planctomycetota; class Planctomycetia; order Pirellulales; species Pirellulales bacterium. The sequence goes on along the minus strand of JAHBXR010000005.1, from coordinate 130,176 downwards.
AATCCCAATCGGTGTCTTCGACCTCAAAGTAGGAGCTGGCCTTGTTCACGCCCGCCCCGTTGATGAGCATGTCGACCCGGCCGGTGTGCTGCGCCGCTGAGGCGAGCAACTTTTCGATCGAGGCGCGCGAAGTGACGTCGACTTCCGTGAAGACCGCTTTTCCGCCTAGCCGGGCGATTTCATCGACGCGCGTTTTTCCCTTGCCGGCATCGCGTCCGGCTACCACGACCAGCGCCCCAGCGCGTGCCAGGCCCGTGGCGAGAGCACCGCACAATACTCCGGTGCCGCCGATCACCACGGCCACTTCGCCGGAAAGTCCAAAGAGTTCGTCGAGATAGCTAGACATGGATGCTTGTGTTGTTGCTTCTGGGTGCCACTGGCTTTGCCAGTGTGGATCGAGTCACTGACTTTGTTGGATGAGCACACTGCTGCAATGTAATTTCATAGGACGCCGAAACGAGGATGTCTATTCGGTGGAGTGTTTCCATTGAAAGGAACGTCGTGTACCGCACAGCACTGGCAGAGCCAGTGGTACCCGGAGAATTGCACGTCCATTCCATCTCGATCAGAGAACGAGGCGTCGCTCTGCGAGCAAAGACGCGATCAAACTATTTCGGCTCCTTCCGCTCGCGGATCCAATCGGTGTGGAACACTCCCTCGCGATCGACACGCTGATACGTGTGCGCCCCGAAGTAATCGCGCTGCGCCTGCAGCAGGTTCGCCGGCAGGCGTTCGCGACGATAACCGTCGAAGTAGGTCAGCGCGGCGCTGAAGCCCGGAATCGGAATGCCGAGCGTAATCGCGGTCGAGACCACATGCCGCCACGCCGGCTGCGCGTCGTCGATCACCTGGGTGAAGTACGGCGCGAGCAGCAGGTTGTCGAGATCCTTGTTTGCGTCGAAGGCCTCTTTGATCCGCTCGAGGAATCGGGCCCGGATGATGCAGCCCCCCCGCCACAGCAGCGCGATATTGCCCGGCGACAACGGCCAGTGGTTCTCGGCCGCCGCCGCGCGCAACTGGAAAAAACCCTGCGCGTAGCTGCAAATCTTCGAGGCGTAGAGCGCCTGTTCGACCGACTTGATGAATTCGGCTTTGTCCCCGTCATACTTCGCCGCGGGCCCCTTCAAGATCTTGCTCGCCCGCACACGATCTTCCTTCAACGACGATAAGTACCGCGCGTAAACCGCTTCGGTAATCAGCGTGGTCGGCACCCCCAGATCGAGCGCCAACTGGCTCATCCACTTGCCAGTCCCCTTGCTCCCCGCCGTGTCGAGGATCGCATCAACGAGAAAACCCTTCGTCTCGGGGTCGCGCACGCTGAAGATGTCGCGCGTGATCTCGATCAGATAGCTGTCCAATTCGCCGCGATTCCATTCGGCAAAGACTTCGTACAGTTCGTCGTTCGAGAGGCCCAGGGCTTCTTTGAGCAGGAAGTACGACTCGCAGATCAACTGCATGTCGCCGTACTCGATGCCGTTGTGTACCATCTTGACGTAATGGCCCGAGCCATCGGGACCGATCCAGTCACAGCAAGGAATGTCTCCCTGCGGACCCACCTTGGCGGCGATCGCCTGAAAAATCGGCTTCACCAGCGGCCAGGCCTTTTCGCTGCCCCCCGGCATCATGCTGGGGCCTTTCAGGGCGCCTTCTTCACCGCCCGAGACGCCGCTGCCGACGTAGAGCAAGCCCTTCGATTCAACCAGCTTCGTGCGGCGCTGCGTATCGGCGTAGTGCGTATTGCCGCCGTCGATGATCACGTCCCCCGGCGACAGTAGCGGCAACAACTGGTCGATGATCGCATCGACCGCCGGACCTGCCTTGACCATCATCATCACGCGGCGCGGACTGGCGAGCTTGCTAACCAGCTCCTCGATCGTGTGGCAGCCGACGATCTGCTTACCGGCGGCACGCTCGGCCACGAACTTGTCGACGACCGCCGTGGTGCGATTGAAAACGGCTACGCGGAACCCTCGGCTCTCCATGTTGAGCACGAGGTTCTCGCCCATCACGGCCAGGCCCACGAGGCCGATATCACATTGCTCTGCCATCGGTTCGCATTGCTCCGTTCATCTTTCGCCTGGCGGTGAGGCTGGAGATCGTTGGTTGAATGTTGTCCGTAGGTCAGGTACCCCGTACCTGACAATATTCGTCATGGCCACGTCGATCGATTGTCAGGTACGGGGTACCTACCCAAGTGGCACAGGCTGTCTAGCCTGTGCTGCACAGACGAACAGTCTGTGCCACTTTTCTCTGGCTCTCTGCGTCTTCGCGTCTTTGCGTTGAAACCTTCGCTCCCCCTCGCTCACGCTTCGGGTTAGGACCGGCTTACTCAATCCACCAAGGGCCAAGCCGGTTGCGCCGGCAAGCAACGATCGAACTCGGCGAGCAGTTCCGCCTGATAGTTGCCCGCGAACGTGCCGCTGCGGAAGCGTTCGATCCCTTCCTCGAACAGTCTCCGCCAACTCGCCTCTTCGGCGCCGGGATTGATCGGAAAGAACAACGCCTGATTCGCCTTCGCCGCCGAGTAGTCGCCCGGCGCGTCGCCGATCATCAGCGTGTGGTCGGCCGGATATTGTGCCGCCACGGCGAGCGATTCTTTCTTCGTGCCCGTCTCCTGACCGCAGATAGCATCGACAAAGCGCGCAAGGTCGTGCTCGTCCCATTCGCGTTCCAGCGCCTCGCCCGGCGTGGCCGAGACGACCAGCATGTCGCACGTTTCGCGCAACGCGCCCAGGCACTCGCGGACGAACGGAAACGGCGGCACGCCGCGCACCATCGCCGTGACCGAGGCATTCACCGCCTGCGACCATTCGAGCGCCTGACGCAGATCCTCATCTCCCGTCTGCTCGACCGCCTTCGAAAGTGCAGGATTGGCCAGCTTCGTCTCTTCCTTGATCCAGCGGGCCAGACCGGGCGGAACCTGGATGTCGTAGCCGCGCTCGCGCACCTCGGGACGTCGCGCCAGCCACTCGAGCGACTCGACCAGCGCCGGAAAACGATTGATCCCCCGGCTCTTCGAGTACAGGTTGACGAACTCGGCCGCCTCGCGAGCATACTTGCTGATGCCCTGCAGGTTGTAGTAGTTGATCGTGTTGGGGATGAAGCATTCCTTGTGCTTCAACTCCATCGTATCGAAGGCGCAGCCGTCCGAATCGATGCCCACGAGAAAGTCGTGACGCTTTTTGAAATCGAGCAACGAACGGCTCATCGTTTTCCTGTTCCTGGTGTTGGCGCGGCGGGCACTAGTGCTCTGTCAAACCCTGATTTTCGGGAACCTACATCCCAACCCGACGCGTCAGCGAGGGAATTCCTGCAAAGAACGTCGAGTAAAGTACTCCCTCGCTGACGCTTCGCGCTTGGGATTCGATTGCACCCGAAACGTAAGCATTGACATAGCACTAACTACGGTCGGCCTGCGGGATGTATTTCGGCAGCTTCTGTACGGCATAAATGGGAGCGAGGCGCGTGAGACGCTGACGGCCATCGATCAAGGGGAGCGAGATCATGTCTTCGCCCACCAGTGGCTTGCAGTAACGCACGAACTCGTCGGTCACGTCGAACCCACTGGGGGCGATCCACCGCTCGGGGAACGATCGCTCGCTGGCCGCCACATCCACCAGCGGCACCTTGTCGTACCGCACGCGATAGACAGGGCCCGGCTCGCGGAGAATCGTCGACATGAAGCCCCCTTCGCCCCGCGCCGCGAGCAACACGGCCTGCTGTCCGCTGCGGTAAGCCTCTTCGAGATCCACGGTCGAGGCAAGCGCCATGGCGTGCCGCTGATCGGTGCCCGAGACGTTGCACCGCGCCGCCCCCTTGGCGGCGAGGCCGGCCTGGTTCAGGTGGTTCGTAATCTTCTGCGCGACGGTGATCTGGCTCGAGCTGTACGACGTGTGACCGAACGCATCACGCACCTCCCCCAACTCCCCTACATCCAGCCCTTCGCTCACGACGACAATCGCCCGGCCATGTTGCCGCAGCAGATCGTTCACCTGATCGGTGATTGTTTCAAGCGACGTGGGACGCTCCGCCAGGTAGATGAGCAGCGGCATCTCGCGCGCCGGGTCGGCCAGGCGCGCGGCCGCCGGAATGAAGCCGATCTTTCGCCCCATCGCCTGCAACACGAGCACCGGATCGGCCGGCGAAGAGCCTTCATTCTCCTCGTTCGCGTTCTGGACCATGTGCATCCAGTACTTGGCGACCGAACCGTAGCCCGGCGTGTGGTCGATGAGCTTGAACTCGCTGTCGCCGACGTCGTTGTCGATCGTCTTCGGCACGCCCACGGCCACGAGGTCGAGTCCCCGCTGCCGCGCCAGCTCTGCCACCTTGTGGGCGGTCTCCATCGAGTCGTTGCCGCCGATGTACAGGAAGTAGCCGATGTCGTGGGCGCGGAAGACTTCGATCACGCGCTCGAAATCCTCGGTCTGCTTCGGCCGCAGCTTGTAGCGGCAGGTGCCGATCGAGCCGGCGGCGGGCGTGACCCGCAGCAGCGAAATCTCTTCGGCCGACTGCGCCGTCAGGTCGAGCAGTTCTTCCTTGAGCACCCCTTCGATGCCGTGACGGCCGCCATACACGGTGCCGATCTCGGACAACTCGCGCGCGGTCTCGACGATGCCGCGGAGGCTGTTATTGATGACGGGACTCGGCCCGCCACTCTGGGCGACGACGAGATTACGAGGGCGGGAATTCATCCGCAGACTTCACAAATTACGCAGATTCTTGGGGCACACCAATGGGAGGACCGAATTCTAACGGTGCCCGCGAGTTCCATCAAATGGGCACCGCAGCGACGGTAGCCCATGCATCCATGTTCCGCGATGCAAAATCCCAACCCGAAGCGTGAGCGAGGAAGCACTTGTTGCGATGCCCCTTCAAAGAACACCTCGCGATCACGCTGAGTTTTCAGATGCGCCCAGACAGCGCCCTTCCCGCAGCCAGACAAGTGGCACAGGCTGCCAGCCTGTGCGTGGGGAAGCAAGCCCAAGAGCGGGTAGCACCGATCATTTTGCGGAGCAAGCGGACCAATCTCTTGGACGTCGAGTCGCAAAATGGTCGGTGTCGCCGAGCGACCAGAGGACATAGAACAGTCCGGTGTCACGCTCACTCTGGATGGGTCGAGGCAATCGCGAAACGCCAGGGTTGAAGAGCGACGCGGGGCACCGGTAGACACTCAACGCCGGTCGATGTAACCGATGGCGGCCAGTGGGAATGCGGTCCGGAATCGCTCGCAAATCTATCTTTGCATCGCCAACGAGTCAGAAACGACGTCACCTTAGGAACAACCGCATCTGGCGTGTAGGAATGATGATGTCGGAGTCGTGTTGAATTCCCACGCGCCGAGATTTCGCACCGGTTTTGTCTTTAACCTGGATTACACCTTGCTTGGCCAAATCGCTCAAGACGTCCTTCATGATCTCCGCTGTGACGGGGCATTCATTCGTAAGGTTCGAGAATAGCTCGGTGAACTGGATGCCGTCGCTATGATTGAAGATCCTTTCGGGCAACTGTTCCAGAAGTTCCTCTTGGCTGGAAACCAACGCCGTCTCGTCGAAGAAGAAGCCTGGCAACATCTGTTGCTGCGTCCATTCCGCATCGTGCTCTTGGTCGTAGCCAAGCATCCGCAAACCGGAGCGACCATAGTGGGCGAACGAAGTACCTTGCTTCCAATGCAATCCCACCATTACGTCGCGGGCGCGGAAGTGCCCGGAGAGATGGATCAACCAGAAGTCGCGGTGGGCGTCGGTCGACCGTATAAAGAACGGCGTGTAGAACTTGGCCTCGGTCCTTACGGGGATTTCACGGTGCAGTGCGAACTGAATCGTCCGTCTCCACTCGCGCTCCTCTTTGGCTGTCCGAACGTTTTTCGAAGGAAGTGTGATGCCAACTTTTTCTAGGATCTTTTGCGTTGGTTCGTTCTCGCTCAGGTAGTCGATTAGCGAATCCGTCGCGAACGTCAGAATCACCTCAGCGTTATCGAGCGTGGCAAGTATGCCGCGGATCGTCGGTAGAGGCACAGCGCTGTAGCCAAACTGATCGAGTACAAAGATTGCACGGCCTGCGCGCCCACGCTTCTTCACGAACGCCGTGATTTTTGGCACCTGCGCCGTGAATTCTCCGTGGATCAGTTCGATACGGCCGCCAACTAGCGACGCGTACTTCGACTCTGAAAGGACCTGCCGAAGATAGTCGAGGGCCTTGCGGTCCTTTTCGATGAAGATGTACTGGACGTCGAGGTGAAATGGCTTTGTCCTGATCTTCTGGGCGTCCTCAGCCGCTTGCTCCATCGCCTCGAGCATGATTAGCGGAGAGCCTGGACGTTCTTCTTTGGAGCGCGAATCCAGATAGAGCCCGCCACCCGCGAAGCCGTCAATCAGAGTCAGTCGAAAAGTGTCTTGTTGGATTCGTACGGTCAGAACCGACACGTAGCGTTCAAGATAAGCTCTGAGAACACGGTGCTTGGCTTGACTGTGTGGCCGAATTAGCGGGGGATCACTCCCAGGCTTCCAGTCATGGTGCTCGTGGCTCATGGTCGACGCTCAAGCCGTCTGCTTATTGTTAGGCCGCGGATCTTGCGGCCAGGCACCTTGATACTGCTCGACCAGCTCTTTTCTCGTTAACGCAGCGGGCACTGCGTTGCGCGCGACGCGAGGATAGTCGTCGTAAGTTCGGCCGTCGAGTTCACGGCCAGTGGAGCTCTTTTTTATGCCGCCCCATTGTTTGAAAAAGAACGGAACCTTCGCCCGCTCGCATTGCTTGCGGATGCTAAAGACCCACTCAGGGAGCATCGGCCGTGCGCCTGGCCCGCTTTCGCCGCCAACAATCACCCAGTCTACCCCGCGCAGATTGATTGTTCCCAGACCCTCCAACAATGGCTCGATCGACAAAAAGGCCATCGATGGCTTGGCGTCCTGGAGTTGTTGGATTCGCGGAAGTCCGTGTCGTCGATTCTCAACGCTGACGCCCCACCAGATATGCGGCAAGTCGGCGGCGAAACGAAGCTTCGTTTGGAGCAAATCGCGAAGGCGCTCACCTCGCTTCGTGAGTACTTGGTAGATGTGCCAGTCTGCCGCCGCCATGACTCGTGAGACCAACTCGATGTAGGCGTCCGGCACGTCCTTATGGAAGAGGTCGCTCATCGAATTGACGAATACCATCCGCTGCCTCGACCAAGTGATGGGTTCCGTGAGTTTTTCCGGCACAAGCCGCAGGTCGAAGCCTTGCTCATAGGGATGTCCGGGCACGCCCCGGAATCGCTCGGCAAATGTCTCGGCATAACAGTGAGCGCAGCCCGGACTGATCTTCGTGCAGCCACGCACGGGGTTCCACGTCGCATCCGTCCACTCGATCTTGGATTTAGCGCTCATCGTGGACCTCGTAAGGGTTCCTGGATTGTAGTGTACAAATGTATCATTCGACAAGAGTCTGCCGCCGAAATGAGCTTAATACGTAACGACTTATAATGGATACTCCCAGGTCAAATCTCATCAATGCCACAGCTCAAACGCAGGTTTCGCGAGAGCTTGGACGATATTGCCCGCTTTTCTGCAAGCCAATCACGGCATGGACGGGGCGAGACACCTACTGCATCGCCGGCGTCCCCTTGGTGACGCGGGCAGCAACAGTAACTCCTCCCACTGAGCCCCACCGCAAGGATCTGCGAGCTGGGCAGTTGGGTGACACGGCTTATGCAAGCTAGCTGTCAGGTGGGAAACCTCCTCCGATCCGACACACCAACGCGCCATCCTTGACAAAGTAATATCGGACTCTGCACTTGCAGCTTGATCAAAGACGGAATGCGGCGGCGTGGCGCCAAGAGGCTCGACGCCCCGACTTGATCGATGGTCAGGTCCAGGTTACCCGATCCGCAGGCAAGTGCTGCCGGCTCGTCGTGTCGTCGTGCCGTGGTGGTAAACCAACCGGCCGCTGTGCGACAGCGACTTGAAGTGTTCCACTCTTTCCATCGGTGTGCAGCCACGCGCGAAAAGCCACAGACACCGGGGTGGCCGAAAACCTACGCAGCGGCGAAGCACCCTCCCCGTGTAAAGTAGAGGCCGATCCGCGCCAACCCTGTCTCCCGACGCGTGACACAATCGCTTGGTCCGCGATGGTACGCGATCCGGGGCGTCTGGTGCGCGTCACTGGTGCGCGTCAATAGAGGCCACGCTTCAAGCCGCGAAAAAGCCATGACCGCAACTCGCAAGTCCCCACCGCCTCGCAGCTTGCCATCAAATCCGCGGCACCCGTGGCGACCCACTGGTCCGCGTTGGTGCGCAGTGGTCCGCGCACCAACGCAAAACGGTTGCGATCTAATCTGCGCGTGCCCCAAAGCACATCAACTTCGACCGCGTGCGAACAAAAATCTTCCCCTCCGCGATGGCCGGCGTCGCGATGATCGCGTCGCCGAGGTTCGTTTCGCTCAGCACTTCGTACGACTCGTCGTTCTTGAGCACGATCGAGTCGCCGTTTTCGTTCACCAGATAAACCTTGCCGTCGCCTACGACTGGCGAAGCGAAATAGTTGCCGCCGTTGCCCACGCGCTTCGCGCCGCGGAGCGACTTTCCTTCCTCCATGTCGTAGACCGTAGTGATACCCCCCTCCTTCACCAGAAACATCCGGCCATCGTCCACCAGGGGCGAGACAATATGGTCCGTGTATTTCGTCTTGTGCTTCCACAGGAGGTGCGAATCGGTGACGTCTCCCTCGCCGCCGCCACGCACCGCCAGCACGTATTCGTCCGCCGCGGCGTCACCCAACTGTGTAAAGCTGGCCCCAGCAAAGTTGTCGGGACTGAGGAACGCCAGGTCGAGTTCCTGGCCTTCGAGAAAACCGTTCTTGTCCAGGTCGCCGCGGTCGAAAGTCTTTTCAAAGAAAGCGGGCGGAATCACCTGCTCGCCGACGAAGGCCTGCATCTCCGCCTTGTCGAGCCGGCCGTCGTTGTTGCCGGTCTCCGCTTGATCGACCGAGCGAAGCCACTGGTTGGCGATGCCCCCACTCTGCACGGAGATGTAGACAATGCCATCCCGCGCGACGGGGGTCGTCTTGATGTTGCGGAGCATCACCTTGGCGTGCCAGCGGCGCTGGCCGGTCGTCGGATCGTAGCCAACCAAGAGGCCCGTCCCGCCGACGACGATATCGTCGCGCCCATCGACCGAGCAGACGATCGGGTGAGAATAATTGACCGCCATGTCGAGTCGCTCGTCTTTCCAGCGCAGCGAGCCGGTCGCACGATCGAAGGCGTACATCGCCGGAAAAAGATCGTCGTCCTGGCAGAAGAGGACGAGGTCCTGATAGAGGACCGGCGACATGCCGGGGCCCCACTTGAAGACAAAAAAGGGAACGGGCAACTCCTGGTGCCACACGTCGGCGCCGGTCGCGGCATCGACCGCCAGCAGACCGAGCGTGGTGAAATAGAAATAGACACGCTCGCCGTCGGCGGCGGGCGTGCTGCTGGCCTGGCTGTTCGTGAGATGGATCTCGGGCAGCGGACCGGTGGGCCAATCGCGCTGCCAGAGTTTCTTGCCCGTGGCGGCGTCGAAGGCCAAGAGGCTGACCGTTTCGGCCCCCGTCATGCCGCTGGCGTAGACGCGACCGCCGGCAACGATGGCGCCACCGACTCCGTCGCCGACGTCAGCCGACCAGAGCAGATTCTCGTCGAGCGAGAGTTCCGCCGGCAGCGGCTGCGTGCCGGCGGAGATGCCCGAGCAATTAGGTCCGCGAAACTGGGGCCAATCGTCGGCCCTGATCTCCCCGCGACAGGCAAAGACAAACACCGCAGAGGCCAAGATTGCCGTGCGTCGTGCGAATCTACCGTCGGACCGTCGAGGTATGGTCGGCATGGCGTTCATCCCAGTTGCAAGGGCAACAGAGTCGAAGCAATCGGGCCGGTACTCTGGCCAATGATACCAGTATCGCGAAGGCCATGCCGCGCGTTGGAGCGTCTTGCGGTACGAGATTTCCAGATTCTTGACAGCCAGCGAACCGCCCGTGAGCATGGGCGGATCCCCTTTTCGCCACCAGTCGAGCGCACCCGAGGAGCCCATGCCGATGAATCGGAAGCCAGGTTTTCACTTCGCCGCCTTCGCGGCCATCGCCTGCTCGCTGGCTGCCGTCGTTCACTCGGTGGCGGATGAAACGCCCGGCCCGGCGACCGAACCGAAATCGACGATGACATTGCCCGAGTACAATGCCGAAGGTTCGCTCTTGCGCCCCGAGGGGTACGAGCGCTGGACCCTGGTGGGCACGTCGCTGGGGCTCGACTATTCGCCCGGCCAAAAGCCCGACCCTAGCAAGCCCGGCTTGTTCCACAACGTCTATATGCAACCCGAGGCCTTCGACCACTACGTGGCGACCGGCGAGTTCCTCGAACAGACGATCTTCGTCGTGACGAACAACCCCGCGGCGAAGCTCAAGGGGGACGACGAAATCAACCGTAATGGGCACTACGCGGCGCCGTCGATGGGGCTGGAAGTCTCGGTCCGCGACACGGAACGCTTCGAGGATGACTGGGGCTTCTTCATGTACTACAGCACCACCGGCAAGCGCACGACCAGCAAACCCTTCAAACGCGAGGCCTGCTACGATTGCCATGCGCAGCACGGCGAGGACAACGCCGTCTTCACGCAGTTCTACTCGGTATTAAAAACCGCCAGAGCAAGAAAGCTGGCCGAGACCGCCAAGTAAAAACAACGGAATCCTTCGCGCCTTTGCGGTAATAAAAAAGATTCACCGCGAAGAGCGCGAAGGTTTGCAAAGAGATGTTCGCGGGTGGTGGAATGAATTGACTTACCAGTCGAGTAGGAGAGAAACAGCATCCGCTGTTCCTCTCCTACTCGACTGGTAAAAGCAAATGCGTTGCTCGGCTAGGAATGTTTCTTCCCTGTAGCTGGCAGACCGTAAAACTTCACCGCGTTGTCGTGGAAGAGCTTTTGCTTTTCTGCGGCCGATCGTTCTTTGACAATTTCTTGCAACGCCCCGACCCATTGGCCGAAGGTGGCACGCTCCGTGCAGACGGGCCAGTCGCCGCCGAACATCACGCGGTCCGCGCCAAAGGTCTCGAGCGTGAAGTTGATGTTCGGCGCAAGATCGGCGGCCGTCCAATCCTCCTGCGCCGTGGCGACGATGCCCGAGACCTTGCACACGACGTGGTCGTGATCGGCCAGATGCCGCATGCCCTCCATCCAGCGCCGCCGCCGTGGCGTGTCTCCTTCCTGGACGCTCATGTTGCCGCAATGGTCGACAATGAAACGCGTGTGGGGACATTGGGCGACAAGCTGGTCGGCGTCGAGTAGAGCTTGCGGTTGCAGGCAAAGGTCGAAGCTCCAGCCCACCTCGCCCAGGTACTGAATGCCGCGCACGAAGCGCCGGTCGAGAAAGTAACTCGGCGGCGTGGCGTCGCTGTGCAGCACCTGACGCACACCCTTGATGTAGGGGCTCGCCTTGAGACCGTTCACGTAATCGCGAAAGCCATCACTCGCGGGGCGCCCCGAGATGACGGCCCCCGTCATGGGATTATCGCCCCGCTCGCAGAACTCGATCACATAGCGGGCTTCCGCCTCCTGCTGGGCCGGATCGACGTCGACCTCCATGTACACGGTCTGTTCGACGCCCAACCCGGCCGTGGCCTGCCGGTAGTCGCTCATCAGAAAGTCCCGTCCGAGTCGTTCGTTCCCCTTGGTCCAGGGGAGCGAAAAACGGGACAGGTCCCACAGATGCTGGTGGGTGTCGACGATGGGCACAACATCGGGCGCGGTCACGGCTGGATCCCTCGAGACGGCGTACGCGGTGAACGAAGCGGTTTCCTAGTCTAAACGATAATCCTTGGGTAGCCTCCACGAGTGCGCCCCCCATTCGCCAGAAACCGGGTCGCGCTTCATCGCCCCTCTCGGCATGGGTAGACTAGGTGGCAGCCCGATTCCCCCCCGAGGTCCCGCATGCCCTTGCGTCCTTTCAGCCTGGTATTCGTCTGCGGTCTGGCACTGCTGCTGCCGTGGGATGCTCGACGAGCCTGGGGCCAGGATCGCCAGGGTGAGGATGCGCCAGGGGCGACCTTCTCCGCCGCGCAACTCGAGTTCTTCGAGACCAACGTCCGCCCCCTGCTCGTGGCTCGCTGCACGAAGTGCCACGGCGCCGAGAAGCAGCAAGGCAATCTGCGGCTCGACTCGCGCGAGGCCGTGCTCGCGGGGGGCGATCTCGGTGCGGCCGCCGAGCCCGGCGACCCCGAATCGAGCCTGCTCGTCGACGCCATCGGCTATACCGGCGAACTGAAGATGCCCCCCGACGGCAAACTCCGTTCGGCGGAAGTCGCCACGCTCGTCCGTTGGGTGCGCGAGGGACTGCCCTGGCCGGCGGGCGAAGCGGCATCCGGGAACGCATCGAACGGGGCCACCAGCGAAACGCACCCCCTTCCCTGGTCCTTTGCGCCCGTGCAGGTTGTCTCACCTCCCAGCGTGGCCAAAACTGACTGGTGCGTGAGCCCGATCGACCAATTCGTCTTGGCACGGCTCGAGCAGGCGGGCCTCGCTCCAGCGCCTGCGGCCGATCGGCGCCGGCTGATTCGCCGAGCGAAATTCGATCTGCTCGGTTTGCCCCCCACGCCGGAAGAGATCGAAGCCTTTGTGACCGACGAGACGCCCGACGCCTGGGCGCGGCTTATCGATCGGTACCTGTCGCTGCCCGAATATGGACAACGCTGGGGACGGCACTGGCTCGATGTGGCCCGTTATGCCGACTCGAACGGTCAGGACGAGAACCTGGCCTATGTGAACGCGTACCGCTACCGGGACTACGTCGTCGACGCATTCAACCGCGACAAGCCGTACGACGAGTTCATCCGCGAACAGATCGCCGGCGATCTTCTGCCGGGCGAAGTAGACGACGATCGCCGTTTCGAGCGGATGGTGGCCACCGGGTTCCTTACCATCGGCCCGAAGATGCTGGCCGAGGACGACCCAGTAAAAATGGAGATGGATATCGTCGACGAGCAGCTCGATACCGTGGGGGGTGCGTTTCTCGGCCTGACGCTCGGTTGCGCGCGTTGCCACGATCACAAGTTCGATCCCCTCTCGACGGCCGATTACTACGCGCTGGCGGGCATCTTCAAGAGCACCCGCACGATGGACAACTTCAAAGTGGTCGCCCAATGGCACGAACGACCACTGGCCTCCGCGGCAGACATCGCGGCGCTTGCCGAACATGCGGCGCGACGCGAAGCCAGGCAGAAGGAGGTCGCGGCGGTCACCGAACGCGCGAACTCGGCCCTCGTCTCCGCCGCTCGGGCGCGACTGGCCGACTACCTCCTCGCGGCGACCGAGGTGCTCGAATCACCGGCGCCCGCGTCGATCGTGGATCGCGCCGCGCAAGAGGGCGCGAGTCTGTCGCCGGGTACCGTGCTGCGCGAGGCGGAGTCGTTCGACCGGGGGAACGTGCTAATCGATACCACGGGCTACGGCGCCGGCATCGGCGTCATCTTGAACCGCGGCGAACTGCCGAACTTCGTCGAGTACGACCTCGAACTGGCGCAGGCAGGTCTGTACCAGATTGAACTTCGTTACGCCGCTGCCCAGGCGCGCCCCGTTCGCATGTTGTTCAATGGTGAAGTGAAAAAGTCCGACGCCGCTTCGCAAGTGACCGGCTCTTGGGATCCCGACACCCAACGCTGGTGCGTCGAGGGAACATGCGAGCTGCCGGCGGGAAAGGTCACGCTGCGCCTCGAACGGAGCGAGGGACCATTCCCGCATTTCGACAAGGTGGCGCTCGTGCCACGGCTCGAAGTTTCTCCCCGCGACGGAGACGCGCGCGTGCCGCGCACGGTGGACGAGCTCGCACGAGAGCGCGGCCTGCTGGCCCCCTTCGTCGAACAATGGACAAACTATCTTCGCGCGGCGAAGAAGGATCCTGAGTCAATCTGGCAGGTCTGGTTCGCGTTTCGAGTAGAACCGCACGTCGCGGCTGAGAGTTTTAGCGGTGTCGGTGGTGCTGTGGCCGAGCACGTGTTGAATCGAGATCGCCCGGCCGATGTTGCTCAGCTTGCCGCGCGTTATCAGGCGACGATCGAGTCAGCACAGCAGAGTACCCCGCCATCGACCGAGGCGGCCGACCTGGCCTTGCGGGGCGTGGTGGTCGATCCGCAAGGTCCGTTTCGACTGCCTGCGGACGCTCGCTCACTCTACATGCCGGCCGACCGCGAGGAGCTTGCGCGACTCGAGGCCGAGTTGGCCGAAATCGATAAGTCCGTCCCCCCAGCGCCGCCTCAGGCGATGGCCGTGGAAGAAGCGGCGCCGACCGATCTAGCGATCCACATTCGCGGCAGTCATCTGACCCTGGGCAAGGTGGTGCCGCGCGGCGTGCCGGCCACCTTTGAACTCGCCTCGGCCGAACTTCCCGCCGCCGCGAGCGGACGGCTGCAGTTGGCCGATTGGATCGCCGATCCGAAGCATCCGCTCACGGCGCGCGTCATGGTGAATCGGCTCTGGCGGTGGCACTTCGGCGCGGGACTCGTGCGCTCGACCGACAACTTCGGCAACCTGGGAGAAGCGCCAAGCCATCCCGAGTTGCTCGATTGGCTCGCCCGTGATTTCGTCCGCTCCGGCTGGTCGATCAAGGCCATGCATCGGCGGATCATGTTGTCCTCGACCTACCAGATGAGCACGGCCTACGAGGCTGCCGCCGCCGAGATCGATCCCGACAATCGCCTGCTCTGGCGAATGAATCGCAGGCGTCTGGAGGCCGAGGCCGTGCGCGACAGCCTGCTGTTCGTTGGTGGCGGGCTCGATACCTCGCTCGGTGGCTCGCTGCTGACGTCGAAGCCGCGCGAATATGTGACGAACACCACCTCGGTCAACGCCACCAACTACCAGACGGCGCGGCGAAGTCTCTACCTGCCCGTCGTGCGCAGCGCCGTCTACGAAGCGCTACAGGCGTTCGACTTTGCCGAGCCGACCGTGATCAAGGGAGATCGCGACGCGACGACGATCGCCTCGCAGGCGCTCTTCATGATGAACAGCGACCTCGTCAACGAGCAGACCAGAAAGCTCGCCGAGCGTCTCTGTCAAGACGCCGCCACATCAGACGCCGCGCGCGTCTCGCTGCTGTACACGACGGCCCTGGGACGCGTGCCCAGCGAGCGAGAATCGGCGCGCGCACTACAGTTCGTCGAACGCTATCGGTTGCAACTTGCGGGTGATGCCGAAACGACCGAAGTAGACGCATGGCAAGCGCTGTGTCGCGTGATCGTATCGTCGAATGAGTTTCTGTACGTCGAATGACAGCGAGCCAGACGATGAGCGATCATGCCTGCCGCCAGTTTCTGCCCGTGTGGAATCGCCGCGAGTTGCTGCGTGCCAGTAGTGCGGGTTTCGGTCTGTTGGCGCTCGATGCGCTGCTCGCGAGCGAGCGTACCGCGGCGGCGACGGTGCCCCCTTCCCCCACGGGCAATCCTCTCGCACAGCGGTCGCCCCATTTTGCGCCCCGGGCGAAGCGCGTCATTTTCCTCTTCATGCACGGCGGACCTTCGCAGGTCGATACGTTCGACTACAAGCCGTTGCTCGCGCGCGATCACGGCAAGCCGCTCCCCTTCGACAAGCCGCGCGTGGTCTCGTCCGATACGGGCAATCTACTGGCCAGCCCCTGGAAGTTTGCCCAGCACGGGCAGTCGGGCGCCTGGGTGAGCGAGCTGTTTCCCCACGTGGCCAGGCATGTCGACGATCTCTGCTTTTTGCACGGCATGCACGGCTCGAACTCGCGGCATGGTGGCGCGCTTCTGGAGTTGCACACCGGCAGCGATACGTTCGTGCGGCCGAGCTTTGGCTCCTGGGTCACCTATGGATTGGGGACCGAGAACGAAAACCTGCCCGGCTTCATCACGATTTGTCCCACGCTGACGCACGGCGGGGTGAACAACTACAGCTCGGCGTTTCTACCGGCCGTGTTTCACGGCACGCCGCTGGGCAATGCGAGTGTTCCCTCGGACCAGGCCAAGATTCCTTTCATCGATGCACGTTCGTCCGCCGCGCGGCAACGAATGGAGCTCGATCTACTCAACGAGATGAACCGCGAGCAGCTCGCGCAGACAGGGCCGGATCTGGCGCTCGAAGGAAGGATCGAAGCCTTCGAGCTGGCCTTCCGCATGCAGACTGCAGCGCCCGAACTGCAGCAGATCGACGACGAGACCGAGGAGACGCATCGTCTCTATGGCCTCGACGATCCACGGACGCGCCACTTCGGGCGGCAGTGTTTGATGGCGCGACGCTTCGCCGAACGGGGCGTGCGCTTCGTGCAGGTTTCGCACAGTTACAAATGGGATCAGCACGGCGGCCTGCGCAAGGATCATGCCAGCAACGCCGCCGAGGTCGACCGCCCCATCGCGGGGCTGTTGGCCGATCTGAAAGCCCGCGGACTGCTCGACGAGACTCTTGTTCTCTGGGGCGGTGAGTTCGGACGTACCCCCACCGCCCAGGGCGACGACGGCCGCGATCACAATCCGCATGGGTATACGATGTGGATCGCCGGCGGCGGCGTGAAGGCCGGCTTTCGCTACGGCGCAACCGATGAGTACGGATATTACTCGGTGCAGGAGAAAGTCCACCTGCACGATCTGCACGCGACGCTGCTGCACCTGCTCGGGCTCGACCACACTCGGCTGACCTACCGCCACGCGGGGCGAGATTTCCGCCTGACGGACGTGCATGGAGAGGTCATCCACCCGATCGTGGTCTGAGCACGATGATCCGATATTTTGGGGAGAATCGGCCGCGAGACGAGGAACGTAGCTCCCTGGCGCTCAACCCGTCTTGATGCGGTTGAGCTACAATAGTACCAGCCCGCACGGAGGTGGCTCGACACTCGATAACCCCATCCGCGTGGAGACCGCGTGCATGCTGCGATCTGTCTCGAAAGTCGTTCGTCTTGTTGTTTATGGCCTGGTGCTAACACTAGGCGCCACGCTTGGCTCGCCACAAGCGTGGGGTCAGCGCACGCCTGCCCGCGCACAGACTCCCAAGCAGACGGATCGATTCGCCGAACGCGATCGTCTCTGGAACGACGCGCTCGCGCAGCTCAAGGCTGGCCAGCGGCGGCCGGCCATCGCCGCCGGCGAGAAGGTCGTCGCGATCGAACGGCGCTTGCTCGGCAACGAACATGCCGAAGTCGCCACGACTCTGATCTGGCTCGCGCGGGCTTCTACGGAAGTGGAAGATTTCGCTGCGGCCCGCAAGATGCTCGACGAGGCGCTGGCCATTCGCGCGAAGGCCTTCGGCGCCAAGGATTGGCGGACCGTCGACGCCCGCTGGGAAGTCAAGCATCTCGAGGCCGTGCAGAAGATGACCGCGGCCGATCGCCGCGAGTACATCCGCGGCGCGCAATTGAATCGCGACATGGAGAGTGATCTCGATCGGGGAGATACGTCCCGGGCCTTGATCAAGATGGGCGAGTTGATGCTGCTCCAGCAAAAGCTGCTCCCGGTGCCCGATCTCGACCTGCTGCAAGGATTGCAGACCGCGTCGAGGTTCATGAACCGCATGGGAGAGCCGAACTCGGCGTGGGGTTTCGCGCAGCAGGCGCTCGCCATGTGCCAGCAGCTCTATCCTGCCGACGCGTGCCCCGGCAGTCACCCTCAGATCGCGGATTGCTACACGCGATTGGGCGGCGTGGCATTCGAGCAGGGAGCGTACGCACTGGCGCTCGAGAACTACGAGCACGCGCTCCAGGCGACGGAATTGCTCTATCCGGCCAAGACGAATCCCAACGGCCATCCAACGATTGCCGACGTGCTCGATAGCGTAGCGCTCGCTCGTTGGCGCTCTGGCAATCTTGCGGGAGCGGCACAAGCCTACGAACGGGCACTCGCCATGCGCGAGAAGCTCTATCCCCCCGCTCAGTTTCCCGCAGGGCATGTCGACATTGCGATGACCCTCAATTCCTTGGGGCAGATCGCCCACGATCGCGAAGATTTCACCGCCGCGCGCAAGCTGTTCGATCGGGCGATCGCGATGCTGGCCAAGGTGTATCCCCAGGAGAAGTTTCCGCAGGGACATCTCGACCAGGCGCGCGTCTACAACAATCTGGCGGTCATGCTCGACGACCAGGGAGATTCGGTCGAGGCACGACGGCGCTACGAACAGGCCCTGGCGATTTTCGAACGCGTCTACTCGGCCGACGAGTATCCCCACGGTCACCCCGATCTGGCGAGCGCGCTGGCGAACATGGGCACGGTGCTCGCCCGCCAAGACGACTACGTTGCGGCGCGAAAGTATCTCGAGCGCGCTCTGAAGATCGAAGAACAGTTGTATCCCCCGGAGCAGTACGCGGCGGGGCATCCCGATATTGCTCGTACGCTCAATAGCCTGGGCACGTTGCTGGCGATGCAAGGCGATTTCGCCGGGGCCGTGCAGTTCCAGGAGCGGAGCGTGGCGATGAATCGCCAGCTCTATCCGGTCGAAAACTACCCGGCAGGGCACATCAGCCTGGCCATCAGTCTCGACAATCTGGCCAGCACCCAAAAGTCCCGAGGCGACTACACCGCGGCACGCAAACTTTACGAAGAGTCGCTGGCGATGCGCGAACGCCTCTATCCCAGGCAAGATTACCCCCATGGAAATCTCGATCTGGCGCTGGCACACAACAATCTCGGCGAGTTGCTGCGAGAACAGGGAGAAACCGAGTCGGCGCTCGAGCACTATGTCGCATCGGCGACGATGCTCGAGACCTTGTTCTCGGGCGAGGAGTATCCGAATGGACACCCCTACCTGGCCGCGAGTTGGAGCAACCTGGCATCGCTCTTGCGCGAGGCCCAAGAGTATGAGGCGGCCAGGAAGCTTTACGAGCGGTCGCTCGCCATGAAAGAGAAGTTGTACCCGGCCGAGCAGTTTGCCAAGGGGCACTCGGATCTCATCGTGGCCTACAGCGAGTATGGCTCGCTCTTGTTCGATCTGGGAGAATACGCGGCGGCCGAATCGCAATTCGAGCGCGCCGTGAAGATGTGCGAGAAAATCTATCCGGCCGACTCCTATTCGCACGGCCATCCACAGCTTGCCACGGCGGTCAACAACTTGGCCTACTCGCTCCGAGCGCAAGAGAAGCTGCCCGCGGCGCGCGCCCAGTTCGAGCGAGCGGTCGCCATGCTCGAACAGTTGTACCCGGCCGACGCGATGCCTGCCGGGCACCCTGTCCTGGCCACGGCGCTCGATAATCTGGGCACGCTGCTGGCGACCGAAGGCCGGCTCGAGGAAGCATTCGCCCTCGTGCTGCGTTCGAATGAGATGGAACTGGCCAGCTTGCAGAATGTGTTCGGGGGTGCGTCGGAACAGACGATGCGTTCGTACCTGATGAAGCAGGAAGGAACGAGCGATACCCTCATGACCTTGGCGTCGCGACTGGACGTCGAGTCGCGACGCCGCGAGGCCTTCGCCGCGGTCATCGAGCGCAAAACGGCCCTGCACGATGCGCTGCTCGAACTGCGTCAACTCGAACGAGCAGCGAGCAAGCATCCCGACTTGCGCGATGCGGTCGAGCGGCTACGTACCGAACGGCAAACGCTGGTCGACCTGGCGCTCTTGCCCGTCACGCCCGAGTTGACCGCGGAACGCCAGCGTCGTACCGCTGAGGCAAACACGCTCGAAACGAATCTCAACCGGCAGTTGACCGAGGTTCTGGGGGCGGCGCGCGCGGGCTTTAGCAACAAGGTCGATCCCGCGCGGCTTGTCACGCGGATCGGCGACAGGGGAGCATTCGTCGAATTCGTGCGTTATGCTCCCTACGAGTTGTCGCCTCGGGGGCAAGCATCGGAACGGCAGCCCCCCCGCTTTGCCGCTTTCGTGCTGCGAGGGGGGACGCTCGAGCGACTCTCGCTCATCGATCTAGGCCCGGCAGATGAGATCGACGCCCGCGTGCATGAGCTGCGCCAGGCCGTCTCGGATGTGCCTCGCGAATTGCGCACGTCTGACGAGAAAGAACTCGAGGAGCAATACCGCGAGTTGGCCCAGTCGCTGGCGCAGACGATTTGGCTGCCGCTCGAGGGTGCTCTCGACGGCGCGACGCAGATCTACTTCTGTGCGGATGGTGAATTGACCCGTTTGCCCTTCGAGGCATTGGTCGATCGCGATGGACGGTATCTGATCGAGAAGTTCTCGATGGCTTACGTGTCGTCGGCGAGCGATTTGTTGCGTGCGGCTGAAAAACCGGCCGCAGGCACCGTCGTAATCGCGGCGCCCAATTACGAGCTCGAAGCAGTCCCTGCCCAACCCACGCCCGACGTGCTTGCGTCTCGCAACGCCGCCGACGAGCTCTATCGGGGCGAAGTCTCTCCCGACGTGCGCGGTTTGAACTGGTCGGCCCTTCCCGGCACGCGTCAAGAGGCAGCACGTATCCAGCAGTTGCTCGAGGGCCAGCCCGGCTATGCACCGGTCGTGACGCTGCTGGACGATGCGGCGCTCGAGGGTATGTTGAAATCTTTGCCGGCGCCCCGGATCTTGCACCTGGCAACGCATGGCTTCTATCTACCGGATCAGCGCGCGCGCGGCGAGCTGGCCGACGCACAGACGCCAGCGGCTGCTGACGCGCCGGCAACGACGGGCCAGCGGCTGGCGACTTTGCGTTCCGCGGAAAACCCCCTGCTTCGTTCGGGCGTGATTCTGGCCGGCGCCAACCGACCGCATTCCGCACAGGCCGGCGCACAGCGCACCGACGATGGCTGGGCCACGGCCGAAGAGATCGGCATGCTCGATCTAACGGGTACCGAACTGGTGGTGCTCTCGGCCTGCGAGACGGGCTTGGGAGATATCCGTACCGGCGAAGGAGTGAGCGGCCTGCGCCGTGCCTTCCTCCATGCCGGCGCCCGTACGTTGGTCACGAGCCTCTACAAAGTGCCGGACGATGCGACTCAGGGCTTGATGGCGCATTTCTACGAGCGGTTGGCCGCCGGCGCATCCAAGCAGACGGCTCTGCGCGACGCGCAGCTTGCCACGATGGCGGCGCGGCGCAAGGAGTCGAGCGCGGCGCATCCGTTCTTCTGGGCAAGCTTCGTGCTGGTAGGCTCCCCCGAGTGATATCGCCTTCTCGGCGACTGCGGCCGTCGCCGTGGCCACCAAGGCCAATTTCTACTGGTGGCGCAGCCACCCTGCTATGATGTCCCTCGTCTGAACTTCCCGGAAGAGGACACTAGGAAAGCAGGAACAGCATGTCCGCTGAATCGCGCGAACGGACTCCCCCACGGCTTTGGATTGCGATGCCTCTGATGTCGCTGGCTGGCGGCATGGGCTGGGGCATTCGTGGGCAGTATGGCCACGAAACCGGCGCCATGATGGCCGGGCTGCTCGTGGGTCTCGCCATCGCCATTTTATTCCTGGCGCGCGCCAAGTCGTTGCTGGCGGCTCGGGCCGCCGCCATGTTCGCCATCGGTATCTCGATCGGCGGTTCGATGACCTATGGCCAGACGCTGGGCCTTGCGCAAGATGCCGATCTCGTCGGCAACTGGGCCGCCCTGCGCTGGGGGCTGCTGGGCACCACCATCATCGGTGGCATCTGGATCGGCACAGGCGCCGCCTTTCTCGGCATGACGATCAGCGAGACTCGCTACAAACCGGTGGAGCTCGCCTCGCTGCTCGTGGCCATGCTGTTTCTCTTCTTCCTCGGCGAATGGCTGATTAACGAACCTTTCGATCCGGCGCAGGGCGAGTTGCCCGCGATCTACTTTTCGGCCCATTGGGATTGGAAGCCTGGCGTCGAGATCCAACCTCGGCACGAGGTCTGGGGCGGCCTCCTCTTAGCGCTCGTGGGATTGTTCTGTTACGTGGCGTTCTATCGAGGCGATCGGCTCACGCGCAATCTGATTCTGTGGGGCATTCTCGGGGGCGGGCTGGGGTTCACCGGGGGCGAATCGTTGCAGGCCTTCCACGCCTGGAATCGCGACCTGTTCCGCGAAGGACCATGGGCGGAAATCGATCCGCTCATCAACTGGTGGAACATGATGGAGACCACCTTCGGGCTCGTCTATGGGGCCATTCTGGCGCTGGGCCTCTGGTTGAATCGCCACTTGATGCGCCCCCTCGAAACCAACAAGGAAGAACCCGTCGAGCTAGCGGTAGGGCTCGAGTGGATGCTGCTGGTCGTCCATGTCGGCGCGATCGTGGCCTGGAACTTCTTCTCCTTCGACCGCTTCGATGACTTCGCCGATCTGGCGATCACGATGACCATCATTCCCGCGGTGGCGGTGAGCGCGGGACGCCTCTGGCCGTTTCTCACGGTGCTGCCGATCGTGGCGGTGCCGATCGTAGGACGCACGCTCGTGAGGCTCTCGTACGAGGGAGACCAGTTGCCGGTGTGGCTGGGCTGGCTGGCGTACGTCGCACTCCCCCTCTCGATTCTGATTCCCGCCGCCTTGCTGCTGGCCAAGCGCGCGCAAGAACCCAAGAGCGCGGGCACGTTCGCGCGGTGGTCGCTCTTCCTCGCGACGGCGACCTATTTCAGCTTGAACCTGGCCTTCTTCGAGTTTCCCTGGCCCTGGGAAGAATGGACCCGTCGCACGCCGAACGGCCTGATCTATGCCTTCTGCACGTTCTGGCTGTTCGTCGCGGCGATCTTTTGCGGGCGCAACCCCGATAAATCAAAAGCAGCCAAGCCAGCGAAGCAGGACAAGACCGACCAGGCCAGCAGCCAGGCAAACGTGGCGCGACAAGCAGAGTCGCAGCGACAGTTCAAGAACCGTACGAATTAATCGAACGCCATCCGTGAAGACAGGAGTTCGCCATGCAGGGGAAGACGACACGTCGCAAGTTCCTGGCCCACACGACCGAGACGGCCGCCCTGTTGGCTGCGGTGTCGGCCCTGGGAAGCGTACATGCTCTGGCCGATGAACCCGAAGAGAAGCTGAACCTGGGCATCATCGGTTGTGGCGGCATGATGCGCGGCCACGTGAAGGGGCTCGTCGACCGTAACGAGAACGTCTCGTTCGCCTGGCTGTGCGATATCGACCCGCAACAACTCGATCAGACGAGCAGGATCGTCACGCGGCATCAGAGTGCCGCGCCCAGGCAGACGCAGCGCTTCGAGGAGGTGATCGCCGACAAGAACGTCGACGCCTGCATCATCGCCACGCCCCACCACTGGCATACCCCCATCGCCTTGGCTGCCATGGCGGCGGGGAAAGATGTCTATATCGAGAAGCCGATCTCGCACGTTTACCACGAAGGGCTGCTCGTCATGGCCGCGGCCGAAAAGTACAACCGAGTCGTGCAGCAAGGCATCCAGATGCGCAGCAGCCCTGTAACTTTGAAGGCAGAAAAGCTGCTCCAGGAGGGGATCCTTGGCGAGGTCAAAGTTGCTCGCGCGTGGACGGCCGAAATGCGCAACGTCGTGGCTCCCGTGCCCGACAGCGAGGCGGCCGCCGGAGTGGATTACGACCGCTGGTTGGGGCCGGCGCCGAAACGGCCCTTCAATCCGCAGCGTTTCCACGGTTCGTGGCGGATGTTTCGCGACTATGGCAACGGCGAGATCGGCGACGACGGCGTCCACGATCTCGACATGGCCACCTGGGGCCTCGGCGTCGACACGGTGCCGCGGCAGATTACGGCGCGCGGCGGCCGCATGCTGCCGGGTGAGACCGCCAGCGATTATCCCGACAACATGCACGTCACCTACGAGTATCCCGACGGCAAGATCCTGGTGTACGAGAACTACCCCTTCACGGCCTACGGCCTGCACGGTTTCGACAACGGCAACGTCTTCTACGGCACGGAAGGATACATGATCTTCTCGCGCCGCGGGGCGTTCAGTGTCTTCCTGGGTCCGAAGAACAAGCCGGGACCGACGGAAGGCAAGGAGATCCGCGGGCAAAACGGTTACGCCGAGCACATGCGCGATTTCCTCACCGCCGTGCGCAAACGCACGCCCACCCGGGCCTCGGCCCGTACGGCGCACCATAGTTGTGCGCTCGTACACCTGGGAGACATCGCCTATCAGACGCGGGGCCGGTTGGAATTCGATGCCGAACAGAATCGTTTTATCGATTGCAACGAAGCGAATTCGCTGCTGACGAAGGAGTATCGTTCGCCCTATGGGCTACCGGGTTAGTCTGCCGGGCGATTCGCAGGAACTATGCTGGAATTGGGGCGAGGAACTGGCAATAGCCGTTTGAGGTAATTGAAATGCGATCGCGAAGGATGTTTGTCTCGTGCGTCCTGATCTTTTCTTTTGCCTTCTCCACGGCCGCCGAGTCGAAAGTCGTTGCACAAGAGGACGCAGCCGACGCTCCCACGCCGGAACAGCAGGCATTATTGGGCAAATTTGAACAGCAATTTGGCGAGTTCGCCGATCTGTTCAACGCCGGAAAGTTGGATGAAGCGACCGCTGTCGGACTCGAGGCGGTCGAGACGTCCGAGCGAATCAGGCCAAATCGAATCGAAACGACTGTTCTACTGAAGGCACTGGGGAACATTTACGAGAGCCAGGGAGACTTGCAACAAGCCCTAGCGATGTACCGTCGGCACGCCGATATCACGGCGGCCAACTTTGGCGAAGACTATTACGAGACGGCCGATGCGCACTGGACCGTCAAACGCTTCGAGACCTTGCTTGCCCTCAAGCCGGCCGAACAAGAAGAACTGCTGCGGGCACAGCAACTGGAGAGAGACGCCCACACGGCATTCCAGAAGCTCAACTATGCCGAGGCCGTGCAACTCGCGGACCAGGCCCTCGCCATCCGCGAAAAGCTCCTTCCAACGCCCAATCCTCAACTACTCTCCCTGATGCGCCTCTTAGGGCAGGCACATTTGCGGCAGCGTCACTTGCAGGAAGCTGCGCATTACATCCCCGCGGCCCTCGAAATGACCGAAACGCTCTACCCCGAGGATAAATACCCCACTCGACATCCCAGTTTGCTTGACGCGCTCATTAACATGGCGGCCCTGCAACGCGACATGGGAAACATGACGCGCGCCCATGCCGAGTTGGTTCGCAACCTGGAAGTGGCCGAGGCACTTTATCCCCCCGCGTTTGGTCCACAGCCCGACGTCGCGCGATCGCTGGGCAATCTGGGATTCCTCGAGGAAGAGATGGGCAACTATGGTAGCGCCCGGATTCATCTCCAACGCGCCATCGACCTCTTCGAGCAAATCAAGGACCAGATACCCGCGTCTCGGCCCGAGATCGTCGCTGCCAAGGAACATGAGATTGTCACTCTCAAGCAGCACCTCGGGCGTACACACTACTCCCTGGGAGAAATCGATCGAGCTCAAGAGATCTACGAGCGCGACATTGCCTTTCTCGAAAAACTGAACGCTGCCGACCCGACTCTCCCGGTGCAAAGTGAATTGGCGCAGGCCTATTTGTACCTGGCAGACGTGTTCGTCTATCGCCAGCAATTTGCCGAGGCATGCGCCGAAGGCGAAAAGGCCGTGAGAATCGCCGAAGAGCTTTACCCGGTCGAGAAGTTTCCGCAGGGGCATCCTTTTCTCATTGGCGTTTGGAACGCCCAGTCGCAACTGCTCGACAGCGCAAACGATCTGAAGGCATCGCAGGAATACGCGTCGCGCGCTTTGCAAGTGGCCGAGAAGCTTTTTTCCGAGGAGTCGTATCCGCAGGGGAATTTCACGTTCGTGTCGGTCCTCAGCAACGTGGGGATGCTCCATCTCAAGACGGGTGAGTTGGACCAGGCAGAGCCCTACCTCGCGCGGGCGTGGGCCATCTGTCGAAAAATGTACGGCTCGGAGTTCTATCCCAATGGCCATCCGCGCCTCTACGGCGCGACGCAGAACTATGCCATGTACCAGGCCCGAAGCGGGAACCTGTCGCACGCCTTGGACTTGGTGCTCGATGCCAGTCTGATGCAGTTCAAGGCGACGGAGGACATCCTGGGAGACGTCTCGGAAGAGACGATGCACCGTTATGTCGGCGAGCAGCAAGGGGCCACCAACCTGCTGTTGACGTTGCTTGGCACCGTCAAGAATCTTTCGCCGTCGCAGATCGACCGTGCCTACTTCATGCTGACAGACCGCAAGACCGCCGTGCTCGACGCGTTGTTTCGCTTTCGTGGACGACAGATGGCCTTTGCCGATGACGAAGAAATGGAACGGTTGGCAACCGAGTTGCAAGCGGCACGGCAAGAGCAAGCGAACCGCGCCTTGAATCCCGCGGCATCCGAGGATTTAACGGATGAGATCCAATCGCTCGAAGCACAGTTGAATTCACGACTTTCTGGCAGCGAATTGGCAGCGCCTCCCAAGCAGGTGGTGATCCCGGAAGACCTTGCCCAGTTAGATCCCGCTTGCGCCCTGGTGGACATTTTTCGCTACCACCCCTTCGACTTTGAGAAGCTTGCCCGCCAGCCGGCGCACTACGGTGCGATCGTGCTCCGCGGAAAGCCGGGGTCGCGCCATCATTTTGTCGATTTGGGCCCGGCCGGGCCGATTGATGCGCTGGTCGGACAAATCCGCCGCGAGGTAGAGCAAGCGGGCCGCGCTCTGGCCGTCGCGGACGAGGCTGAGATCGAGGAACAATACAAGGTTCCCGCTCGCAAGCTTTACGATCTGGTCGTGGCCCCACTCGAGAAGTCGCTCGACGGCGCCACGACGTTGTACCTCTGTCCCGACGGAGAGCTGACGCGAATCCCCTTCGAGGCCCTGGTCGACGAGAAGGACAAATACCTGATCGAGTCGCGTGCAGTGTCGTATATCAGTAATAGCCGGGCGCTGATCGTCGGCAATCCTGAGCGGTCACAAGGCACGCTCGTCTTCGCCGCGCCCGACTTCAAGTTCAGTGGCGAGGCAGTGCCGCCGAGCGATGAGCTAGCCGCCTTGCTGCGCGGCGCACCCGAGGTCGAGTTTCGCGGCGCCGTGCCGAGCGACCTGCGCGGCCTGAATTGGAGCCCCTTGCCAGGCACCGTCAAGGAAGCGGCCGCCATCGCCGAAATCCTGGCCAAGGACAAGACGTATGGGCCGGTGGTTCAAGTGACCGGCGCGGCGGCATTGGAAGAACGTCTCAAGGGACTGAAAACGTCGCCGCGTATCTTGCACCTCGCGACGCATGGCTATTACCTGCCGAGTCAGGCAGCCGAGGCCGAGCAGGAGGTAAACACTCAGGGCGTCGAACGTGGCGGTATGAGCGCCGCCCAGGGGCTCGGCTCGTTGAAGAAGCAAGAGAATCCGCTGCTGCGATCGGGTATCGTCCTCGCCGGCGCGAATCGTCAGACAAGCGACGACGAGGCCGTAGCGTCAGAATCACGCGACGACGGCTGGGTCACCGCCGAAGAGATCGGCATGTTGAAGCTCCGCGGCACGGAGTTGGTCGTGCTCTCGGCGTGCGAGACCGGTTTGGGCGACCTGCGCACCGGCGAAGGGGTCACCGGACTGCGGCGTGCGTTTGCTTACGCCGGCGCAAGCACGCTGCTGACTAGCTTGTACAAGGTGCCCGACGAGGACACGCAAAAGCTGATGGTCGACTTCTACCGCGGACTGGCGGCCGGCAAGTCGAAATCGGCCTCGCTGCGCGACGCGGAACTAAAGGCCATCGCCGATCGCCGCAAGAGCGAAGGCGCTGCCCATCCGTTCTTCTGGGCGAGTTTTATTCTCGTCGGCGATCCGCGATAAGGATCGCGCGCCGACCAACTCACCCTCTGCCGTTTTATCAAGCTGCGACAGGCGTCCTCGGTGTACTGACGTGTGAGTGTTCTTGTTCTCGCGTGGCGTAATGCACCACGATCACCGCCGTGATCAGAAACAGCAGCACGTAGTAGAGGTTAAAGGCAAACTCGTTCCACTCGTGCAGTGGACCGGTAATCATCTGGCCGAGTACGTTTTGCACCACGAGCACCAGCCACATCAGCCCGTGCGCGTGCGGGAAGAGGTCGCCACGCTGGTCGCGCGGCAGCGGCCGGTACAGGGCCTGCCAGAAGAGCGCGAGCAGCACCACGAGAAAGCACGGACCGAGAATCCACCAGAGCAAGCTGCTGTAGTACTCCTCGTGGCCGCGGTAGATGTTGAACCAGCCCTTGAGTCCGTTGCGCAGCGAGAGTCCCAATCCGAACAGCAGGCCGACATACAGCCCGAATCGCTCGAGCGTGGGATCGCTCGGCGCCCCGGGCAGAGCCGGCGTTTCGCGATCGAACGTTCCACGGCGAACGATCACGTAGGCAATGCCGAAGAGGACCATCGCGCCGAGATAGATCATGCCCCACAGGCCGGCGGCCTCCAGCATGGCAATGACGGACACCAGCGCCAGCAGCAGGTAGACCGCCAGCCACTCGAGGTTCGGCCCCACGATCGAGCGGCGCGCGCGGAGGGTGGCCAACTCCGCTTCGCCCATGCGGCGGTTCGTCAGGAAGTAGGCGAGGCCGAGCGCCACGCCGATGCTGATGCCGCCGGACGATTCCCAGCAGCGCCACCAGTTGAAATTGCTGCCGGGCCACGTGGTGGCGGCCCACTTCCAGTTCTGACAGAGCGCCCAGCCCGTGCCGTTGACAATGCCGACGGTGGCGATGAGGAGCGAGTTTTTCCAGTCGCGGTGCATGAGCTCATAGGAGAGTAGCCCGAGATAGATGCCCAGGTGGGCGATGGCGAGCCGGCTGTCGTTCACCAGTCGGCGCAGGTTGTTGTGGTGTTCGAGATCGTGGTATTGCGTCTCGAGCGAATCGTACAGCGGCAGGAAGTGTTGCGGATAGGCGTGGTAGAGATACCAGGCCAGTGCTCCGCCGCCGAACCCGCAACCGATGCGGAGCACCCAATGCCAGGCGCGCGTTTCGCGCAGCGAACCGCACCAGGCGAGCAGGCATGCTCCCAGGCCGGCCCAGGGCATGCCCGCGATAAACAGCCACAAGAAGCCGTAGCCGCGCGAGATCGGCACCGACTCGTTCGGCGCGAGGAACAACCGGCCCTCGAAAAAGCTGGGCCACTGCATCCAGCCACGCGCGCCCGAGAAGCCGAACCCGATCGTGACGGCCAGAATGATCCAGGCCGAGGTGTAGCGGCGCGTGGGCGCGTCGGATGTTGGATCACGCGAGATGAACCACCACGCCGCCCCCCACATGACGCCGGCAAAGATACAGCCGGCCGTCGCGCCGTAGCCGGAAGAACCACGCACGGCCCAGGTCATGCCACCCAGCGCCGCGAAGAGCAACGTCGGCAGGAACAGATCGTGAACGAGATCGCGGCGAGCTTCGCGAGGCACGGGAGAAGATCTCCAGGGAAGGCATCATGGCGGGCGGATGGCGGACAGTATACTAGCTCGACCGTCCGCCCCCCTGCCCTGTTCTCTGCGTTCCTCGAAAGATACTTCCACCAGGTCACCATGCCGCTCATCGCACATCCCACGGGCAACTACTCGTTTCTGCCAGGCATCGCTCCCTATTCGTGTGGCGCGATCGCGCAGCCCGGCTACGAGATTGTCCACGTAACGTTCTTGCGGCAGATTCCCTACCGGGCCGGTATGGAACGCATCGCCGCGTTGCTCGCCGAAGAGGGGCGCCCCCGCGCGGCGCTGTGCGGCGTGGAATTGCGCTCGCCGACACCGTACTGCTTTGGCGGCTTCGCCGAATTCAATGCTGGCTACTCGGCGATCCTCGAAGACTGGGGCGTATTCGTTGGCGGAGTGAACCCCGTCGCGCGGACGAATGTCGCGCCGGCGGTTGCGCCGCCGGTCGAGCCATCTGTGTTCGGCTACTCCTACACGCGACCTGGCGATACCAAGGAGAATCCAACCTTTGTCGTCGCCGGAGGAGGCGAGCTGCCCGAGGGAGTGCTCGAACGTGAGGGGATCGTGGCGCTCGGCGATACCTCGCCCAGTGGCATCGCCACCAAGGCACGCTTCGTCATGGATCTGATGGAAAACCGCCTGCGTGGGCTCGGCGCCGATTGGTCGCTTTCAACAACGGTGAATGTCTACACCGTACACGCGATCGAGCCGCTGTTGCCGCGCGTGTTGCTCGGCCGCATGGACACCGCCGGCGCCCGGGGCGTGCAATGGTGCTACAGCCGGCCGCCGGTGGAAGAGATCGAGTACGAAATGGATCTCCGCGGCGTGCGTACCGAGTTGGTGCGAGAGTGATTCTGGAATCGCCCCCGATCGCCGTCGGCGAGGTGAATCAAATCTCGGCCAAACGTTCGGTCGAGTCGCCGAAGCGGTCGAGGTGCAGGCCGGCCTTGTCGAGCATCGACAGGTAGAGGCTGCACATTTTGCGATTCGACTGGCCGAGGTAATCGAGCACGCGGCCACCCTGGAGCTTTCCACCCCCCCCGCCCAGCAGTACGACGGGCAACTGCGTGGCATCGTGGCCGCCGGTCATCATGCTCGAACAGTAGAGCAGCATCGAATTATCGAGCGCCGTGCGTTCTCCTTCCTGAATGGCGTCGAGCTTGCCGGCGACGTAGGCGAGCTGTTCGAGGAAGAATTGATTCACCTTGAGCCAGTCGGCCGTGTCGGAGTGCGACAGCAGATGGTGGATCATGTAGTCGACGTTCAAGTGCGGGAAACGCAGCGAGCTGTGGTCGTTGTTCAGCTTCAGCGTGCAGATGCGCGTCGTATCGGTCTGGAAGCCGAGCACGAGAATATCGCACATCAGCCGCATGTGGTCGGCGATGTTCTGCGGCACGCCTTCGTCGGGACGGGCCATGTTCGGCTGCATCAGCGTGGGACGCCAGCCCTGCAACTCTCCCTGCTTGCCGGCTTGTTCGATACGCTGCTCGACCTCGCGGACCGAGTCGAGATATTCGTCCAGCTTACGCTGATCATTCTTGCTGACTTGCTGGCGGAAGCCGCGGGCATCTTCCAGCACGGCATCGAGCACGCTCTTGTCGCCCCGACCGACTTCGTCCTTGAACAGCCGATCGAACGCCAGCGCCGGGTACAACTCGAGCGGCGTGGGCGTGGTGGGCGAGCTCCACGAGATGTGGGAGCTGTAAAGCATCGAGTAGTTCTTGTGGACCGAGGGGTTCGACTTTTCGCAGCCCAGCACCAGGCTGGGCACCTTGGTCGATTGCCCATACGTCTGGGCGAGCAACTGATCGATGCTCGTGCCGGAGCGGATTTCGCCTCCCGAGGCGAGCGGGGCGCCGGAGAGCAGATTGCCCGTCTGCGAACTGTGGATGTTCCCCTTGAGTGCCTCCTCGTTATAGAGGCCGCGAATGAAGAGCATCTTCTCGCGGTAGTCGTGCAAAGGCGCGAGGACCTGGCCCAACTCCATCTGGCTTCCCTCGCCGCGTGCCCACCACTCCGTGCTGTGGAAGCCATTGCCCGAGAAGAGCACCGCCAGGCGGATGGGCGCTTCGCTGCCCTTGGCGACGGCCGGCGCCTCGTCTCCCCACACCAGTCGCGATTCCATCCATGGCAGCGCCATCGTGACCCCGACTCCGCGGAGAAACGTGCGGCGCGAAAAATGGTGCAGGTTCATCTTGGATCCTCGCAGGGGTTGGCGCGCGGGGCTCATTCGTCTTCGGTAGGTTCAACCGGTTCGATGCCGATGTATTCTTGACCACGGATTTCGCGGAACTGCGGGCTCACGACGATCGCCTCGACCGCCGCCGAAAAGCGATAGTCGCGGCTGGCCAGCCGGCTTTGCATCTCGGCCAGCAGCGGTTCGTCCGATAATTGCACGCCGCGCCCCAAGGCATAGCCTAGCAGCTTGCGGCAGAATTGTCGCAAGAGTGCGTCTCGTCGTTCGTTGCGCAGGTAGGCCCGCAGCCCCTCCTGCCCGGCGAACTGCGTGCCGTCGCGGAGCGTGACGTTCGTATCGAGAGACCGATCGGCCAGATCGTGCTGGCGGCGGCGGCCGATGGCATCGAACTCCTCGAGCGCGAAGCCGAACGGGTCGACGCGCACGTGACAGGTCGAGCAGCGTGGATCGCTGGCATGCTTTTCGACGAGCTGACGCACGGTGAGCCCCGCCGTAGCGGTTTCATCCTCGGGTATTTGGGGCACGTCCTTGGGGGGACGCGGCAGCTTTTCACCCAGCAAGACCTCGCTGACCCAGGCGCCACGTAGCGTGGGGCTGGTGCGTGACGCACCCGACTGTTTCGCCAGGGTCGACGCAAAGCCGAGAATGCCGCCGCGGCCGAGCGAGCGCACACCCTCGACGCGTCGCCACTCGTCACCGGAGACGCCTTCGATACCGTAGAACGCCGCCAAACGCTCGTTCACGAACGTGTAATCCGCATCGAGCACGTCGAGCACCGAACCATCGCGCTGAATCAGATCGGTAAAGAAGCGAATCGCTTCTTCGTACATGTCGCCCCGCAGCGTCTTGAACTCCGGATAATGTTGTTCGCTCTTCTCGTCGAGCGTGTCGAAGTCGTAGACGTGGATCCACTGCGAGGCGAACTCGACCGCCATGCGGCGCACCCTCGGATCGGCCGACAGGCGGCGCGTCTGCGCGAGAATTGCTTCCTCCGTGTGCAGTGCTCCCGCCGCCGCCAGGTCGCGCAACTCCTCGTCGGGACAGGACGACCAGAGGAAATAGCTCAGCCGGCTGGCAAGCTCCGTATCGGAGATGGGCCGTGCCTCTTTCCCCGACGCGGCCTCTTCCACGCGGTAGAGAAAGGCCGGCGACACGAAAATCCGCGCGACGAGCAGGCGAATCGCCTCCTCGTGCGGAATGTCTTCACCCCGAAGCTTCGTATAGAGATCCTTCAGCTCTTGTTGCTCGTTCTCGCGAAGCGGTCGCCGATAGGCACGTCCCGCCAGCGCCAGCGCGGCGGCCAGGTGTTGCGGCTCGGTGTCGATCAATTGCTGTCGATACTCGGCGGCGTGGCGATGGATCGGCTCGCGATAGGGCTCGAACAAACGCGGGTCGCTATCCTGCGTCGCATACTCCATGAGCTGGGCAAAGGCATCGACCTGCGTGAGCGCGTCCTGGCTCACGTAGTGCAGCTCGCTCCACAAGCGATCGAGGTCCGCTCGTTCGCGGTCATCGAGCATCAGCCGAGCCAGCGACTCGTCCTCGCGATGGAAGAGCGTCAGCGTGACCGCCTCGTCGACCGGCACGATGCGGTTGTAGCACAATGCCGCAGGGAACAGTCGGCGGAAGTCTTCACAGGCTCGGGCCAGCGCCTCACGACGCGTACCGGCTTCGCCGACGAGAATCGGGGCGTCGGCCCGTAGCGTCGAGGTGTTCTTCGGGGGGATGCTGGCGATTTCCACCTGCGCGGTCCCGTCGCGGCCTTCGACCGGGTGAAGTGCGGCCGTGGCCAGCAACTCGCAACCACCCACGAGATCGGCCGGTAGCTTGAGCTCGAGTACCGAGGACGCCGCGACGCAGAGGTCGTGCGCATCGATCGGCTCGCCGCTCGGGCTCTTGCCGAACAGGGTGGGATCGAGTCCCCAGTCCAAATTCCCGCTCGCGCCGGCGGCGTTGTTCGCCTCCAACTGGGCGCCCGCGAAGAGTGGCCCCCCGAGCGATGCAAGCTGGCGATAGAGCGCCCCGTTCGGCGTTTGAGCGCCCGCGGGCGGACCGGCCAGCAGCAGCGATTGCAACTCTTCGGCGAGCTTGTTCTTTTCTTCTTTCCCTTCGACGGCTTGCCAGCGGGCGAGGATCGAATCGGCCGGAATCACCGGTCCCGACGGCACGCCGCTGACGGGCTCGGTATAGAAATGCCACACCCCAGCATTGCCCTGCCGGTCGGCGTGTGGATTGCCCGCCAGCAGATCGGGCGACACATCGGCCGTCAGGTTCCACACCTGCGAATGATCGCCGCCGGTCGACAAGACGAGCTCGATGTCGGTCAGGTCGCAGGCATGGTTGCCATCGCGAGGGCCGATCAAGAGCGACACGAAATCTCCCTGTCGAATAGCGATGTTCTCCACGGGGCCGACCTGCACCAGCTGAGCTCCGGCCGAGATCCCCTTGGCCAGCATCTGCCGCGTGGCACCGCGACGCAATTCCAGCGACCACGTGACGCCGTTGCCACACTCGGGATGGGCGCTCGTCACGGCCCCTTCGATGCGCATCGCTGCGCTGACGGGACTGCGCCAGCCGGCGCCGATGGCCAGCGTCGGCGAAGGGTGTACCACGACGCCATGCGGTTTCGCATTGCCCGGAATGCGAACGTGCTGGTCCGAGGCATTCGCGACGACATTGGGCGTCTCGCCCGAGCCATAGCCCTGCACGAAGTTGTAGCCCGCCGATTGCGTGATCTTTTCCGTGAGCAGATCGAGTTCGATCTCAGCTGAGGAGCGAATGCCGAGATATTCGAGCCAAGCAGCCAAATCACTGGGGTCGACATCCTGCTGCCGCGCCAGGGCGTCGACATCGACGTCGCTCGTCGACTGGGCCACCTCGGCAGCCGCTGTCAGACACCTGGCGGCGCTGGCAAAGAGTCGCTCGCGGCGCGAGGCAAGTTGCGCCACGAACTCCCGCACATCGCGCAGTGCCAGATCGGGGCGGCCGGGAATCGCCAGTCGCGGATGATGCCAGACGACCGCGTCCCCCGCTGCACCATCGCCGGCATCGCTCGCCGCGAGATATACCGTCACCACCTGGCCCGCTTCGATGGTCGGGATTTGCAGCTTGAGCTCTTGGGTCGTCTGCAGCGGGTCGACCGTCACGATCCAGGGCTTCATGTGCCCGACATTCTGGAAACGGGACAGGGCCTGCTGCCACGTGTGGATCTCGCCTGCCAGTGCCGCCACATCGGCCGGCGTGGCCGCTCGCCAGCGCGTGCGAAGCGAGGCCAGCAAGATCGAATCGTCGGAGGCGGTCAGGCTTTGCCACAGCGTGGCGAGGTAGCGGGGGCTCAAGTTCCGCGCCTGGGCTATTTCGGCAATTGACTTCGATCCTGATTCCAGCGCGTCCCGTTCTTCGAGCGTGGCGAGCAAATACGGTTCGAGCGGCAAATGGCCTTCGGCGTCGGAGTAGCGTGCGTAGAGGGCCTTGATCTCGGTCATCAGTTCGTCCGACCAGTCACGCCGCGTCGCGCTCGGCGAGAAGCGGAGGCCATCGGGCAACAGCATGGCGTGACGCGCGATCTCTTTGCCCGCGTCGAGATACTTGGTCAGCAGCGCCGGCGACATGACGAGCGCCTGGCTGGCGTTCGTAAAACCTTCTCCGGCGGCACTGTCGGCCGGGAATTCTCGCGTCGGTCGGAGATCGACCTGCGTGAGATCGAGAATCGTGTAGTTGTATTCCGCGTTGTTGAGTCGGCGCAGGGCGACCGGGCCCGGGTCTCCCGCGCTCGCGTGCGCCTCGGCATTCAGATAGCGCTGAACCCACTCGCGCAACTGTTTCATTTCCGCGGCGCTGGGCTGATCGGCATCCTTGGGGGGCATCTCGCCGTGCGCAAGCATCTCGGCCACCTTCTGCCAGGCCTGCGGCGCTCGTCGCACGTCGGCGAGCGTGGCGAATTGCTCGAGGTCGAGTTCCCCCTGCTTATCGGCGGTGGAATGGCATCCCAAGCAGTATTGCCCGAGCAAGGCGTGTACCCGCTGGGCATACTCGGTTTTGAGCGGCGCAAATGGAACGCGGTCGTCGTCCGCGCGGGCAGCGGCCGACGAAAGGCAGAAGAAGATGCCCAGTGAGGCGAGCAAGAGACGGTTCACGCGAGGCTTTCCAGACGCTGGCGGTGGCTTTCGATATGTTGGCGCAGTTCGGTCCGCGCGGCTTCGACCTGCCCTTCGCGCAGCAATTGGACCAGTCGTCGATGGCTCTCCATGCCCTGCTTCCATTCGGCCCGCTTCACACTCTCGCGAAACCGGCGGAAGAAAATCTCGAGCAATTCGTGAAAGGCAACGAGCGGCGCGAGACCGCTGGCTTCGAGCAAGCGGCGATGGAACGCAAGGTCGAGTTCGATCCAGGTGGCCACGTCCTTCGCCGCGCCAAAGGCCTCGGCCGCTGCGGCCAGCCCTTCGTAGATCGACGCGTCCTCGCGCATGCGCTCGACGACCTGCGGCAGCCCGCCTGTCTCAAGGATGATGCGCGTCTCGATCAACTGCGCGGGGGTCGTTTCGCGCAGCAGCGGGTGGAACTGCAAGAACGGCGTGACGCGCCCCAGATCGAGCGCGCCGACGGTCAGCCCACGCCGGGGTGACGCATCGACAATGCCGAGAAAACCCAACGCCTTGGTCGCTTCGCGCACCGCCAGGCGACTGACGCCGAGCCGGGCGGCGAACTGATACTCCGTCGGCAGGCGATCGCCCGGCTGGAGATCGTTCTCCTGGATGTAGCCGCGAATGCGATCGGCCACCATGTCGCTCAAGCGCAATCGTTCGATGGTCTGGAGCATCGGAGTGGTGAACCTCGATGGAGACACGTGCAGCGCGGCGTGGGACGACAGCAGGCGGGACGAGTGCGGCAATAATTGCAGGTTGTGGTGCAACGATTATATTGTCATACCAATCGAACCGCAACCAAAAAGGGAAGCCACGCCAGGGGGGATGCGTCACGATGCCGCTCGTCGCGATTACGGATTATTCGTTCGATGATCTTGCGCTCGAAGAGTCGATTCTGCGCCCCGCCGGTTGCGACATTGTTGCCTGGAAAGAACGCCGCGCGCCGGAGGATCTCGCCAGGCTTGTGGCCGACGCCGATGCCGTCATCACACAATTTGCAACCGTCAATGCCGAAGTCATTCGCGCCATGCGCCGCTCGCGCGCCATCGTGCGCTACGGCATCGGCGTCGACAACGTCGATCTGGCCGCCGCGCGCGAGGCCGGCATTCTGGTTTGCAACGTGCCCGACTATTGCATCGACGAAGTGGCCGATCAGACGCTCGCCTTTATCTTGGCCATGACGCGCCAAGTGTGCGCCAACTCGCAGCTCGTCCACGACGGACGCTGGGGGTTGGCCGTGCCTCTCTCGGGCATGCAGGCGCTCCGCGATCTGACCGTGGGTATCGTGGGCTATGGCCGCATCGGCCGCGAAGTGGCCGCCCGTTTGCGCCCTTTCAAGTGCCGCATGCTCGTCAGCGATCCGGTTGTCGACGCGAGCGAGCTCGCCAACGCTGGCTGCCAATCGGCCAAGTTGCACACGCTGCTGGCCGAATCCGACATCGTGACGCTGCACTGCCCTTCGACCGACGGCACCCGCGGCATGATCAACGCTCAATCGCTGGCCGGCATGAAACGTGGCGCGATCCTGGTGAACGTGGCCCGTGGCGATCTGGTCGATTCGGCGGCGCTCGTGCAGGCGCTCGACGACGGAAAGCTTGCCGGGGCGGCGCTCGACGTATTCGTCCCCGAGCCCATTCCCGCGGATCATCCGATCTTGCAGTCGGGACGCGTGGTGCTCGCGTCGCACATTGCCTCGACCAGCGTGCGCGCGGTGCGCACGTTGCGCGAGACAGCCGCGCGACTGGCGCTGGCGGCCGTGCGGGGCGAGAAGCTGGCGAACATCGTCAACGGTGTGACGCCCGCAGTAGGGAAGTAATGCTTGGGTGGAGTGCAGGGGAGGAAGTTCATGGCGGAGAGCGAGCGCGCCTATCTTGTCGAAACTCACCTCCCCACCTGGGAAGTCGCCGACCTGCCCGAGCCGCGTCGCTTGTCCTGGCGCCACTGGACCAGCTTCATCGGCCCCGGCATCGTGATGATGGGCATTCAGATCGGTGGCGGAGAGTGGCTCTTCGGGCCGGAGATCACCGCACGCTACGGCGGCGGCCTGATGTGGATCGCCACGGTGGCCATCGTGCTGCAGGTGTTCTACAACCTCGAATGCGGCCGCTATGCCCTCTATTGCGGCGAGCCCGTTTTTACCGGCTTCATGCGCATGAGTCCCGGACCCTGGTTCTGGGTCAGCCTGATGCTGCTGCTCAACGTGGGCGCGCTGATTCCTGGCTTGTCGACACATGGCGCGGCGATCATCACCTCGCTGCTGCTCGATCGCCCGCCGGGTGAGGAAGATCGCTGGCTTGTGCGGGGACTCGCGTACGCGTGCCTCTTGGGCGTGGCCTTGCCCGTCCTCGTCGGGGGCAAGATCTACAACATGCTGCAAGCGGTGATGACCTTCAAAGTCCTCTTCGTCTTGGGATTCTGCACCGCCGTCGGCGTGCTCTTCGTCAGCCCCGAGAACTGGTGGAACGTGTTCAGCGGCTTCGCCCGTTTCGGCAACGTGCCGATCGTCGACGAGCATGGGGGCGAACAAGTGGTCAACGCGCTCGCCTACTATCAACAGCACGGCGCCTGGCCCGCCGTGGCGCTGGCGAACATCGCCGTGTTGGGGGCCTTCGCCGGCTACGCGGGGGGCGGTGGGCTGGCGAACTCGACCTATAGCAACTTCGTGCGCGACAAGGGCTGGGGCATGGGCAGCCTGGTCGGCGCTATTCCCAGCGCGATCGGCGGCAAGAGCGTGCAACTGAGCCACGTTGGCAAGGTCTTTCCGATTGATGCCGAGAACTTGCGCCGCTGGAGCGGTTGGTGGCGCTATATCCTGACCGATCAGCTAATCGTCTGGGCCCCTGGATGCTTCATGGGCATGGCCCTGCCGGCGCTCGTCTCGATCGAGTTCGCGCAGCATTCCCCGCTCTACCACTCGGCACAGAAGCTCGAGTGGTCGCAGGCGGTCATCTCGGCCGATGGCCTACGCCACGCGCCTTATCTGGGGGCCTGGTCGGCTCAATTGCTGTGGCTCGTGGCCCTCGTGGCCGGCATGGCTGTCATGTTGCCCAGCCAGATGTCGATCGTCGACGACTTCAGCCGCCGCTGGACCGACGCCATCTGGAGCGCGAACAGCCGAGTACGCGGCAAGCTTCGCGCCGACCAGGTGAAGTGGATCTACTACGCGATCCTGGGCGCCTACGTGTTGTGGTCGCTCGTGTGCGTCTATTTTTTCACGACGCCCAAGCTGATGACGCTCGTCATCGCCAACCTGAACAACGTGGCGCTGGGCGTGACCGCGCTGCAATTGATCTGGATCAATCACCGCCTGCTCCCCCCCGCGGTACGCCCGCGCTGGTATCATACGACGGGCGTCGCCCTGTGCAGCCTCTTTTACCTGGGGCTGGCCCTGTTGGTATTCATCGAAAAGCAGCTCCCTCTCCTGCGCGAGCTGTGGCAGTAGTCGAGCGCACCGGTGACCCACTTCTACGGCATTGATCTCGGTTCGTCGTCGATCAAAGGGGCGGTGCTCGAACTGGCGGACGAGCGCGTCGAGCAGATCATCACGCGCCCCTTTCCCGATCCACTGGCGGCGCGGCATGCGCTCGCTTTTGAAGTCGATCCGACCGACGTGGTGACCCGCGTGCGCGAGGTGCTCGAGACGCTGGTCGCTCGACGGCCGCACGCCCGCGGTGTGATGTTTTGCTCGCAGATGGGGGGGCTGGTTCTCACCGACGAGCGAGCCCGGTCGGTGC
The DNA here is from genome assembly GCA_019636335.1 of Pirellulales bacterium. NCBI lineage: Bacteria > Pseudomonadati > Planctomycetota > Planctomycetia > Pirellulales > Pirellulales bacterium. The sequence goes on along the minus strand of JAHBXR010000005.1, from coordinate 90,928 downwards.
TGCCCTATCTTTCGTGGCGCGACCAGCGCGTGCTCGTGGCGGATCGTGTGAACGGTAGTTGCTGGTTCGATCGCTTTCAGGCCGGCGTTTCGACCGACGATCGTACCGCAATAGGGAACGAGTTGCGTCCCGGCTCGGCGGTGACCCTCTTGGCCTGGTTGCGCGATCATGACGAGTTGCCGCCTGGTCCGCTAAAGGCGATGCATTTGGGCGACTACGTGCTGGCGCAGTTGACGAACGCCCCGCCGCGCACCGAGCGGACGCTGGCCCTGGGAACGCTCGACCTCGCCGCCGATCGAGTTCATCACGATTGGCTGGCCCGGCTGGGACTCTCCGACATTGCCTGGCCCGAACTGGTCACGGTGACGACGTCCGTCGGAACGGTCCGTTGCGGAGACGAAACGCTCCCCTGCTATCCCGCCGTGGGAGATCAACAGGCGGCCCTTTTGGGAGCGGAACTTGTCGCGGGCGAACTCTCCGTCAACGTCTCGACCGGGGCGCAGGTCAGCACGCTGACCGGCACGCCACAGTTGGGAGACTACCAGACTCGCCCTTACCTGGGCGGACGTTACCTGAACACGGTGACGCATCTGCCGGGTGGACGTGGCTTGAACGTGCTCATCGAGTTGCTCAGCGCGCTCGCCGAGGGAGAGCGAGTCGAGCTCAACGATCCCTGGGGCACGATCGCTCGGGCCGTCGAAGATGAATCATCCGGCGAGCTCGAGGTGGATCTCTCTTTCTTCGCCGGCGCCGCGGAGTCCGGGGGCTATGTCCGCGGCATGCGCGGCGACCAGATCACCCTGGGGGCGCTTTTCCGCGGCGCGTTTCGCCACATGGCCGACCAATACGAGCAGGCCGCGCGCCGCCTCTTAGCGACGACCGCTTGCCGGGGAATCGTCATCTCCGGCGGATTGCCGCAGCGTATGCCCCGGTTGCGTCGGATGATCGTCGAGCGATTCGCCTGGCCCGATCGCATGGCCACGCCGACGGAAGAGACCCTCACCGGATTGCTCCGGTTGGCCCGCGAAATCGAACGGCAAACGCACACCTTGTAGCAGGCGCTCACTTCCCAGGCAGCGGCTTCCGCTTGATGGTGAGTGTCTGGGGCGTAGAGGGCGAGCACGCCCAGCAGCGCCGGTTTCGGTCAGCGGGCCGGCCTCAGCCGAATATAATCGAGCCCCACGAGATAGGCCGGCTTGGCCGCTGGGTGCGCGCCGACGATCTCGATCGAGAGCTTGTGCGGGCCTGCGGCAAGCTCGCGCTCACCCAGCGTGAGGACGCCGGTGGTGATCACGTCGCGATCGAACAGGTCGAGCGCCTCGCCCAGCGGTTGATCGTCGAGGCTCAGCTTGACGATGGCGTAATCCCCCGCCATGGTCAGCACGCCTTCGATCGCGTAGGTCCCGGCCTTCTCGACGGGCAGTTCCAGGTCGAGTCGCGCCCCAGGCTTGGCCCCCGTCCAGAAAAGCTGCTCGCCACCGCTCCAACGATCGGCCGGGAAGCCGTTCATCTGCTGCTGGCCCACCTTGCCGGCGGTGGACGCGATGACCTTCATGGTTTCGCCTTCGAGCGCGCCGTCGACGCGCCCCGTCTTCGCATCCAGCTCGCTTTGCGGTCCGCGTTCGAGCTTCGTGCTGGGGCCGTCGTACGGCTTCGGCTGCGCCGCCTGCCATTCGTCGGCGCTTACGGCCTTCTTCTGATGCGTGAGGACATTGCACCCCTTCATACCGCCGACGACGATGTCGAGCAACTTGTCGCCGTCGAGATCGATGACCGTTACTTGCCGGCCGATGCCGGACTCGCCCGAGGCGAGATACGGCACCCAATCAACGCCATCCTTGCCACGCACCAGCCGGAACCAATAGACCACGGCGCCCGCATCCCACAGGGGGCTTTGACGGTGATGCGACCAGTAGGTCTTGCCGGTGACGATATCCTTCAAGCCATCGCCGTCGATATCGGCCAGGGCCACCGAGTGGGGCTCCGTGAAGAGCACGCCATAGCGGTTCTCCTCGGGGCGGCTCCCCATGATGAGATGCTGCTTGAACGAAATCTCATCCCCCTCGCGCACCTGTTCGTACCAGGCCAGGCCGAACTCGTGGGCCTCGAGACTGGTAATGATGTCGTTGTCGCCATCGCCGTCGACGTCGTAGGCATACATCTCGGCGCCGCCGCGCGTGGCGAATGTCACCGGATGGAACTTCCACCGCTGGTCGTCGGCCAATGTCTCGGGCTGCTCGTACCAGCCAGTCTTGGCGATCACGTCGAGTCGTCCGTCGCCATTCACATCACCCACGCCCAGCCCGTGGCCGAACTGCTTGTCGGTATCGGGCCCGGAGATGGGATGAAACGTCCACTCCTCGAACGGCTTCTCCCAGTCGACCGTGGCATAGCCGAAATGCCCCTGCCGCGCGCAGACGAGTTCGGGCCGCTCATCGCCGACCAGTTGCGTGAAGTGGGGCGACTCGTTCGAGACCGAGTCGAACACCTGGTGCTTCTCCCAGTGCGAATCTGCGCCATCCCGGCCGGGGTTGCGATAGACATAGGCGGGCGTACCGGGAAAGCCGACGGCGAAGGTGTCTTGCCAGCCGTCGCCATCGAAATCGTACACCCAGGAGAAGAAGTGATTCGCGTAGCCGTTCACGTTCTGCGGCTTGGCGGGAAAGATCTCGTGCTTTTTGTCGAACTTGGGCCCCTCGAACCAGTACGGGCCATGCACGACATCCATCTGGCCGTCGTTGTTGAAGTCGCCGGCGTTGGCCCCTTCCGAAAAGTAGATGTTCGTCAACTCCTGCCGATCGAAGGTGTGCAACGCGTGCTCTTCGGCATGCGCAAGGGGCGCAACCGCACAGACGATCACAAGCAAAACGAGTCGAGAGATCTTCATGGATTGGCTCTGGGATAATCGGTTGCCGGAGTCTCTGTTCACGTGCGGAAGAGGCCAACGAAACGCTCTCCCTACCCCGCTCGAAACAGCACGGTAATCGCTTGGGCGGGCGGTTGCAAACAAACACCGCGAAACAAACGGGTTCACTGTGGCGCGCGGATTCTTCGGAATGGCCGTCGCCCACGCGGTAGAATCGAGGACATGGAAGGCCGCCTCACGAGCTGAACGTTGGCGATCAGCTTTCTTCGGCGCCAGGCAGGAATTGAAATCGGGGCACACGCCGCCCGTCGACCTCGACCGCCTCGCAGAACATCCCCTTCGGCCGCACCCACAGCGCCCGCGGACCGTACTCCTGGCGATAAACCACAAGCTCTTCCTCGGTCTCGCTGTGCCGCGCAACTCCGAGCACCGTGTACTCGTTGCCCTTGTAGTGGCGATAGCGGCCGAGAGGGACGTCTGTCATGGGTGCGTCCTTGGTCAGATGGCGCGTCAGGTCATCTCATCGCCGCGAGTGTGAGTAATCAGCCACCGGCAAATCAGCCGCTCGCCTGCTCCAACTCTTCCCAACGCTCGTATACCGTGGCCAGCTTTGTTTCCAACTCTTTGAGCTTCGACTGTTGCTCGGCAATCTGCGCGCCCGGCTGCTGATAGAACTCCGGCTGCGCCATCTCCTCGTGCAGCGCCGCGATGTCGCTTTCGAGCTGTTCGATCGTGCCAGGCAACGATTGCAGTTCAAGGCCTTCCTTGTACGAAAGGCGGCGTTTGCGCTCGGCGGACGGCACCGCCGGCTTGATGGGCTCGACAGGTTCCGCGGTACGGCGACGAACCGGTTCGACCACCTCCGCCGCCGGTTGTGGGCGTTGGCGAAGCCAGTCGTCGTAGCCGCCGAAGTATTCCTTCACGTTGCCGTTCTCGAAGACGATCGTGCTCGTCACCACGTTGTTCAGAAACGCGCGATCGTGACTCACCAGCAACACGGTCCCTTGATATTCGACCAGACGCTCTTCGAGCAGCTCGAGCGTCTCGGCGTCGAGATCGTTCGTCGGTTCGTCGAGCACCAGCGTGTTCGCCGGCTTGGCAAAGTGCTTGGCCAGCAGCACGCGATTGCGTTCGCCCCCGGAGAGGAATTTCACTTGGGTTCTCGCCCGTTCCGGGCTGAACAGAAAATCTTGCAGGTAGCCAATGATATGTCGCGAGCGGCCTTCGCCCGTCTGGATCGTGTCGTATCCATCGCCGACGTTGTCGACGACGCTGGCTTCTTCGTTCAACTGCTGGCGGAGCTGATCGAAGTAGGCCACTTGCAGGTTGGCTCCCAGGCGGACACTGCCCTTCTGCGGCGCCAGTTGCCCGAGCAGCAACCGCAGCAGTGTTGTCTTGCCGGCGCCGTTGCGGCCGATGATGCCGATCTTGTCTCCCCGCTCGATGGTGGTCGAAAAGTCGCTCACGATCGAACGATCATCATAGGCGAACGAGATATCCTCCACCTCGGCCACGAGATTGCCGCTGCGCTGCCCTTCCTGAATGGCCAGTTTCACCTTGCCCTGCGTCCCACGACGTTCGCTGCGCTCGCGACGCATTTTTTCCAGCGCCCTCACGCGGCCTTCGTTGCGCGTCCGCCGGGCCTTGATCCCTTGGCGGATCCAGACCTCTTCCTCGGCCAGCTTCTTGTCGAACAGCGCGTTCTGCTTCTCCTCGGCCGCCAGCACCTGTTCGCGCCGGGCGAGAAAGGTGTCGTAGTCGCACGACCAGTCGTTCAAGTGCCCGCGATCGATCTCAATGATCCGCGTCGAGAGCTTGCGCAGGAACATGCGGTCGTGCGTCACGAAGATGAGGGTCTTCGGCCAGCGGCTCAAAAAATCTTCCAGCCAGAGGATCGCCTCGACGTCGAGATGGTTCGTCGGTTCGTCGAGCAACAGCACGCTGGGATCGGAGGCCAGCGAACGCGCGAGCAGCACGCGGCGTTTGAGCCCCGACGACAGTGTTTCGAACCTGCCTTCGGCGGGCAAATCCATCCGCGTCACGAGTTGCTCAACGCGCCGTTCGGCTTCCCACTGCGGCTCGTGATGATCCTGACTCGCGTCGATCCCCTGCGTAATCACCTCGAGCACCGGCCCGTGCAGGTCGGCCGGTACGTCCTGCGGCAGCAGCGAGAGTCGCGTCTCCGGTGCAAAAGAGATCGAGCCCCCGTCCGGCTCGACTTGTCCACACAACATCCGCATGAGGGTCGTCTTGCCCGAGCCGTTGCGCCCCATCAGGCCAATGCGTTCACCCAGTTCGATCTGGCACGAAACGTCATCGAGCAACAAGGGACCGCGAAAGCGGATACTGAGATCGCGGAGGGTAATCTGGGCCATGCGGTGGGAACGGCGGGAGTTTCGAGCGGAGCAGGAAGGCGAGCTCGCTTCGCGAAGCGAAACAGCAGCCTCTTTTTAGCCACGAATACCGCTTGGCCGCAACCGCAACCTCGGCAGTATGCCTCACGGCGCAAATCTACTTCGACAGATGCCGGTCGGCGAAGTCGAGATAGCGCAGCCAGTCGTAGTCGGCCAGCGCGTGCTGTCCCACGCGTAGGTGATAACCAATATGGCCGCCAATCGGCTGATTCACGCGCGGCAAGGTTGCCGTGCCGAGCCCTTCCACTCCCAACAATTGATAAACCGGATCGGCCCCCACGGCCGAGAGAAACTCCCCCTGCGGATCGGCCCAGCCATCTTCCTCGGCGCTGGCGATGTAGACGGGTCGCGGCGCCACAAGCGCGACAAGTTCGTGCTGATCGACCGGCAGGTCCGATTCGCGTCCGTTGTAGCGGCGGAAGTTGTCGCAGAACCAGAAGGGAAAGACCGTGTTGATCCGCGCCACCGTCTCGCCGAAGATGCGCCGGCTGAGTGCCGCGCCGCCGCAGCCGGAGTTGTTCGAGATGACGATCGCAAAACGTTCGTCCTGCGCGCCGGCCCACAGCGCGGTCTTCCCCATGCGCGAGTGGCCAACGACGATCACCCGCTTCGCGTCGACGTCCTTGTCGGTCTCGAAGTAGTCGAGCGTGCGGCTGAGGGCCCAAGCCCAAGAGGCGATCGCCTTCCCCATGTCGGGCGCCCGCTTCTCTTTCTCGGGCTCGAACCATTGGATGAGACTCTCGTCCCAGGTCTCCTTGTCGTCGGGCACGAAGTCGGCCGGATCGAGGCTCGTGATGCCGTAGCCCTGGTCGAGAATCGTCTCGATGACCTTCTCCCCCGGCAGCTTCTCGAAGCCCGTGGGTACGACGTTCTTCTTGGTCTCTGCATCGCGCGACGTGACATGGCGGCCCGCCGCTGGGTACTCCAGGTTGCGATCGAAGAGCCGCAGGCCGACGAACATCGGCACGGGACCCGAACGCTTATTGGGCAGATAGGAAACCGCCGTCAGCTTGGGACCGTCGGGCTGGTCGGAGAAGTGAATCACGATCTTCTTCCGCGTCGCCTTGCCGCCGAGCATCTGCGAATCTTCCTCGGCCACTTCGAAGTGCATCCCCTCGGGACGCCCGGGCAGACGACCATAGACGTGCTCGCGGAACAGCTCAAGCAGTTCCGGCCGGCGCTGCGTCGTCCACGTTTCGGCGTCCTGGACCGGCGTGCCATCCTGCATCACCAGAGAATCGGGCAGTTTATAGGCCGGCACCTTGCTTTCGTCGTAGTTAAAGTCCTCGGCATCTGCTTCCAGCGAGGTGCCGGCAGCCATGACGGTCAAAGCAAGAACCAGGAGATAGAATGCTGTGGTAGACATCGGCATAGTAAGTACAGTTCGATGGGGAGTTCGCAAAGTGGATGGACAGCGACATAATCGTGTCCGGCCGTGAATGCCGTGTATTGTAGGCCGGCGCAAGCCGACAAACCAAGTAGGGGAAGTCTTTCGGGAGTGGTAGATCCGCAAGGCACGTCGTGTCGTGGAAAGCATGGCATGACGAATCTCGCCAGGATCGTCCAGATCGCGCCCAAGTACGGCATCCCCCTCTTTCCGCCCGAGCATTGAGTTGCCCGCGATGAGTTCTGCACGCACGTTCGCCATCGGCGACATCCACGGATGCGCCCAGGCGCTGGCCAAGGTTTTGCAACAGATCGATCCACAGCCGGCCGATACGATCATCACGCTGGGCGACTACGTGAATCGCGGCCCCGACACGCGCGGCGTGATCGAGCAGTTGCTTGCGCTGCGCGAGCGCTGCCATCTCGTGACGCTGTTGGGCAACCATGACGAGGTGTTGCTCGATATTCTCGACGGTCGCGCCGAGGCCTCGCGATTGATGCGCGCCGGCGGTCAGCAGACGATCGATTCCTATCGCCCGGGGGGCAGCTTTGCCGACATCCCCAGCGAGCATGTTGCATTCTTGCGCGCCTGCCGGATGTACTTCGAAACGGAGACCCACCTGTTTGCGCACGGCTGTTACGATCCGATCCGGCTCCTCGCAGAGACCGCCGCCACGACGCTCCTTTGGCAGCGTCTCGTGCCCCCCTACCCTGCCCCGCACTGTTCGGGCAAGCGCGTCATCGTCGGGCACACGGCGCAGCGCGACTACCAGGTGCTCGATCTGGGGCACGTCGTCTGCATCGACACGGGCTGCTGCTACGGCGGCGTGCTGACCGCGATCGATGTCGCCACGAACGAGTTGACGCAGGCCCGGCAAGAGGGCTAACGCGCTATCTCGCTGACGATCTTGCCGTTGATGATGACGCCCGTGCAGTGGGTCGAATACTCGAACGGGTCGCCGTCGTAGAGGGCGATATCGCCATCCTTGCCCACTTCGAGTGAGCCGACGCGGTCCTGCACGCCTAATAATCGAGCGGCGTCGATCGTGATGGCTGCCAGGGCCTTTTCCTTGGGCAGGCCATGCGCGGCGAAGATCGCCGCCTCGAACAACACGACCCGCACCTTGGGCACGTAGGCCTCGTAGCCGCTTTGTAGCGCGACGGGCACGCCCGCCTCGACCAGCTTCGCCGCCGTGGTAAAACTCTGGTTCGCCTGGTCGTCGTAGGCGCGGGCCATAGCGGGGTGAAGTATCACCGGCACGCCCGCCCCCTTGAGGTCGTCGATCAACAGATACGACTCCGCGCCGCCGTCGAGCCACAGCTTGATGTCGAACTCACGGGCCAACCGCAGCGCATTCGAGATGTCCTGCGCGCGGTGCGCCGTGACCAACAGCGGCAGTTCTCGTTTCAAGACGCGCGTCAGCGTTTCGAGACGCAGATCGCGCGTGGGGGGCGCGGCGTTCTCGTCCTTCGCCGCCGCCGCACGCTCCTGCTTGGCCTGATACTCTTGCGCCTTGATAAGCTCGGCACGCAGCATGGCCATCATCTTGCCACGCGTACCGGGCGAGCCGGAATTCTTCTTGGCTTCAGTGCTGAGCGTCGAGGCGATGGCCGTCGTATCGACGAGCAACGTTTCTTCCACGTTGTTGCCGGCGGTTTTGACCACCATCGTCTGCCCCGACATCAACTCCCCCGGCCCATGACCCGTGTGGACCGTGGTGATGCCGAACGAGCGAATCCATTCGATCAAATCCTCGCGCGGGTTGTAGGCATCGATCGCCCGCAACTCGGGTTGAATCGGCGTGGTGCTTTCGAGTTGATCTTGATCGTGCGGAATATTGAGGATCCCCGTCAGTCCCACCGTGGCATGCGCATCGATCAGACCCGGCGTCACGACGGCGGCCTCGAGCGTGCGGTACCCCTCCGGCACGCGAATCTGATCGGCACGTCCCAGGGCGGAGATCTTGCCCTTCTCGACCATGACGATGCCATCCTCGATCGGCGGTCCCGACATCGTGTAGACGATCTTACCGCGGACGGCCACTTGGGCATGGGCCGGCAAGGCCATCGCCAAGCCCCACACGGCGATCAATACCGCCAATCCGTAGGCTCGTGACTGGTTCATTCGGCTTCTCCCTCGGCACAGCAGAGATAGGGACGTCGTTCGTAACCCGCGCCGAAGCCCCCTTCGGCGATAAGTCGATCCTGAGGATCCTCGCGGTCGAAGACCTTCACCCCCTCGACCCACGTTTGCTGCACCTTGCTGTACACGCTCAACGGGTCGCCGTCGAAGATGGCGAAGTCGGCGTCCTTGCCTGGCGCGAGCGAGCCGATTCGATCGGCCAGTTCGAGCATCTCGGCGCCGGCCAGCGTGACCGATTCAAGTGCTTTCTGTCGCGGCAGCCCAGCCCTCACCCCCAGCGCCGCGGAACGCAGAAAGATCCGCGAGTCGTTAATGTAATCGTCGGTGTGGTAGGCTACGCGCACCCCTGCCTTGTCGAGGATCGCCCCCGTGGCGAACGACATATCGCGGGCTTCGAGCTTGCCCCCGGGCGAATCGATCACGATGACCGAGCACGGCACCTGGGCGGCCGCAATCTCGTCCGCCACTTTCCAGCCGTCGCTCACGTGGTGCAGCACGACCTTGAAGCCGAACTCCTGCTTCAGCCGCAACACGGTCATGATGTCGTCGTGCCGGTGCGTATGATGGTGGACCACGCGCTTGCCCGCCATCGCCTCGTTGAGGGCTTCGAGGTTCAAGTCGCGCGCGGGTAGCTTTGCGGCGTCGCCGCCGGCACGCGCCACCGCGGCCTGATACTCGCGGGCCTTGATAAATTGCTCGCGCACGAGAAAGGCACTCTTGCCACGTGTGCCTGGGAAGGGCGCGTTGCGCTGACTGTTCGTGCCGTTGGCCATCTTCAGGCCGCCCAGCGGCTTGCCTTCGACGTCAAGAATGAATAGGTCGTCGATCTTGTTCGGACCCGAGCCCGCCACGCGCATCTTGGCGTACAGCGTCTGTCCGCTAATCAGATGTCCCGAGCCAGGCATGATATTGAGCGTCGTCAATCCGCCGGCGACCGCACGTTTGAAACCGGCATCGCGCGGATTGATGGCATCAAGGATGCGAACGCCCGGCTGGATCGGTCCGCTCGAGTCGGCCCCTCCCATGCCCCCCACGTGACTGTGGGTATCGACCAGCCCCGGCATGATCGTGCGTCCCGTGACGTCGATCTCCTTTGCGCCCGTGGGAACCTCGATCTGATCCTTGGGGCCCACGGCCACGATCTTGCCCCCTGCGACCACCAGACGTCCGACCTCGATGTCATCGCCCGCCAGCGTGATGATCTTCGCGCCGGTAAAGACGAGTGGCGCATCGGCGGCCGAGACATTGGCCGCAGCGCAACAGAGTAAGGAAAGCAGTGCCGCAAGACGGCCGAGTTGCAGGTTCATAGGCGAGGGACATTCTGGGCGGGTGGTGGTTGATCCCTTCAAGTTTAATTAGATGTCGACCACTTGCGAGGGCCAGTGCTTGGTCAGGTTCGGTTGCTCGCACCAACCGAAGGCGTACGAAAAGGACCATTCTCGCGGTGCCAGGCCCCGCCGGTTAGAATGCCCCCCACCCCATTCTGGCCGGCTGGCGTCTCGTTGGCGTTCTCCGCTAGAGAGGAACAATCTTGCGGTCGGGCGATCGCGCATGGACCGGGCAATGTCGAATTGTATACACGACCAAGCGGTTGGCCGATGACGAGGTACGAACCGGCCCCGCCCGTCGATGCGCCGGGAGAAACAGGAAACGCCCGCCACGAAGTTACCCGACTGGGCGACCTTTCGGCCGCGCAGTGGAAGAGTGGCCTGGCCGCTTGGCTCGGTTGGCTCTTCGACGGGCTGGACATGCACCTCTACGTGCTCGTCGCGCCGCAGTTCGTCGCCGAGCTGCTCGGGGCCGCCAGCGAGAAAACGCCCGAGGTCGGCTTTTACAGCTCCTGGATCCAGGCCGCTTTCATGATCGGCTGGGCGCTCGGCGGAGGCTTCTTCGGGCGCATCTCCGATCGCATGGGACGCAGCCGGGCCCTGGTGCTGACGATTCTCACCTACGCCTGCTTCACGGGCTTGTCTTACTTCGCGCAGACCTGGTGGCAGTTGCTCATCTTCCGCTTTCTGGCCGCGTTGGGCATCGGCGGCGAGTGGGCCGTCGGCGCCTCGTTGCTCTCGGAGACATGGCCGCGTGGCTGGCGCCCCTGGATGGCGGCCGTGCTGCAAACCGCGGTGAACCTGGGCATCATGCTCGCCAGCCTGGCGAATTTTCTGCTGGTGGACCATCCGCCGCGCAACATTTTTCTCGTCGGCGTGTTGCCCGCGTTGGTCGTGCTCTGGATCCGCCGTCACGTTCCGGAACCGGACGAATGGCACGAGGCCAAGCAACAGTCGGCGGCCGCCGAGCCTGGCTTCTGGGAATTGTTCCAAGGGCCCGTGCGCCGCACGACCATCTTGTCGACGCTCGTCTGCGCGCTGGGACTCTCGGCCCATTGGGCCTTCATGTTCTGGTACGTGGCCTATCTGCGCAATCTGCCCGAGGCCGCCGATTGGAGCGACGCCCAGAAAGGCTCGCTCGTGAGCCAGATGCTGTGGCTGTTGATGATCTCGTCGATTCTCGGCAATTTCGCGGCCGCTGCGGTGGCGCGCTGGTTGAACTATCGCCGCACGATTGCCTTGTTCTGCCTGGCCTATTTCTTGGCGATGGCGGTCACCTTCTGGGGGCCGCTCGATCCGCGCCAGTTGTGGTGGCACTTTGCCGTGATCGGCGCCAGCTCGGGCGTCTTCGCCCTTTTCACGATGTACCTGCCTCCCCTCTTTCCGACGCTGTTGCGCACGACGGGAGCCGGCTTCTGCTACAACATCGGACGCATTGCCGCGGGGTTGGGCACCGTCTTCTTCGGTCTCTTTTCTCAAGTGGGAGACCATCGCCTCGCGTTGTTCGCGGCCGGGTTCCTGTTCCTGCCGGCGGCCGGTTTCGCGTGGCTGTTGCCCGAGCACACCTACGAAGAAACGCACGGCGGCCTGCCTGCCCCATGAGAACTACCGATGTCCACCGACCCACTCAGTCTCGCGATCGGCTGGCCGGCGCCGAGTCTTGGGATGCGTTGAGCTTAGCGAGCAAAAACTTGACCACCGCCACGGCCTGCTCGCGACGGGCACGCTCGCGCGTCTCGTTGGTAAGATGCTGGCTCGTTTCGTCATCGAGCAGAAACAGTTGGCACTCGACGCCGTGCTTCTTGCAGCGCTCGCCGATCGAGATCGCATGTTGGGGATGGTGTACGTAGTCGGAGCGTGCGGTCGACTCGACATTCGGCACCGCGCAGGCCGCCGCCACCGGCGGATCGTCGGCAGAAATCAGGTCGATCATGCTGCAATCGCGCATGGTGGATTCCCCCTCGGGCGTGCTCGCTTCCTCTTCGTTCGCAAAACCGTAGAACTGCAAACGCTCTGCCCTGGTGCGTTCAAAAGGCGAGGCACCCACGTACTTGGCCCAATCGCGCAGGTCGTACGACACCTGTCCGTCCAGGCAGCCTGCCGCCGTCAAACGAGACGATTCGCGCAGCACGGGATCCTCGGACTGCGGATCGGCGAGATCGTCGTGGAACGCCAGCCACAGGCTCGTCCCCGCGCCGGCCGAACTGCCGTACGACGCGATGCGCTCGGGATCGAGATGCAACTCCCGCGCATGATGGCGTAGATACTGCACGGCCCGGGCGGCGTCGCGCAAGATGTCCTGGATCGGCGCGTGTTCGCGGAAGCGGTAGTTGATCGAGGCGAACGAAATGCCCTGGGCCAGACACTCGCGAATCACCGGGTTGCGGCGGACTCCACTCTTGTCTCCCTGCACGAACCCGCCCCCGTGGATGAAGATCAAGAGCGGAGTCGGCGCCTCCGACTTCGCCTGCCACAGGTCGAGCACGTTCCGTTCGTGGGGGCCATAGGCCACGTCCTCGCGCGTCGGTGGAGGATTGCGCTGGGCGAAGGCCACGGCCGGCGCGGCGAGCGCGAGCGTCGCCACGAGCATGCCCCAAGTCAGCCGAAGCCGCGCGTGCGGGTTTTGAAAAGACATCGCGTTTCTCCGCGAGAATGGGGGTACGTAATTCACGTCGGCCGGCTGGTCACGGTCTGTAGAATCGCCTGTTCGCGGCGCTCGAGCAATTCTCCCTGCCAGGTCAGAAAAAGACGATAGACCAGCAGCACTCCCCCGCACTCGAGGACTGCCAGCAGCAGAAAGACCGGCACGCGCTCGATCACCTTGAACTGCACCAGGACCGTCTCGACCGCCAGCGGCAAGAGCGTCGGCAGTTGAAACAGCGGAACCAGGAATGCCACGAGGAACAATTGCAGGAAGATCGGCAGAAGTCGCGGATTCGAGGGCTTCATCGTCCCGGCCGCGATGTGCATCGGGGCGTAGATCGAGAGCACGTTCGCCACCGGACAATAGAAGAAGAACATCGACAGAAACTGGGGGATCATGGCGAGCAGATGGTCGATCCGGAGCGGCACGACCCATTGCACGAGGGCCAGCATTGTGGCCGCCATCGCCACCGCGAACGGAAGGAACGACAGGTTCTTGCCCAGCAGAATGTCGCGACGCGGCACCGGACACAGCACGAAGACGCGAAAACCGTCCCGATCGAAACCGAACTGATTGGCCATCAACTGCAACATGCCGAAGAGGACCACCGCCATGGCCGCGACGCCAAGAAAGGGACGTGCCGGCGGTGGGATCTCGAGACCGTGGCGATACAGCATCGAGCCGAAGATGAACGTCAGGAGCACGGGAGAAAGCAGCATCATTTTCGACTCGGGCGCGCGCAGCAGCGAACGGAACCCCGTCAACGCGATCGCCGAGACCGGCTCCGAGAACCACGGCACGTGCCGTTCGACCAGCAGCAAGCTTGCGGGGCTGCTCGCTCGGGCCGGCCTGGCGACGGGCATCCGCGCCGCGGTGTACTGACCCTGGTAGATGCGGAGTGTCGTGTGGTACGCCCGCCACAAGCTCGCGCTGCCGATCAGCGTCATGCCGAGCATGGCCAAGGCCACGATCCCCCAGTTCGCTTCGGCAATCGACAGGATCCCCAGGGGCAGCCAACCGAGCGGGATCACGACATTGGCGATTCGACCGGCGCGCTCCCAGGCGGCCTCTCGCGCGCGGTCGGCCTGCTGCGCGGCCTGTTGATGACGTTCGATCAACTCGTTTTGCCGCTGCACCAACTCCGCGGGGCCGATAGCCTGCTGAGTCGCTTCACGCTCCAATTGCTTGAGATCGTTCAAGAGCGTCCTCGACTCGGCGGCGCGCTCGTGGATCCGCGCGCCACCAAAGACGTTCAGCAGGTAGGGAAGTTGAAACACCAAGACGAACACCAGCGTGCTCACCACGATGATCGTGCGCCGGCGGCGCGGATTGGCCATCAACGTCGCCAGCCAGCCCTGAAACTGATAGGTCAGCGCCGTGACCATCAGCAGGAAAGCCACGATCAACGGCAGCCCGAGCACCATCGCGGGCCCTTGGGCCCAGATCAACGCCAGCCAGCAGCCGATCATGCCCGGCAGAAAGATCACCATGCTGACGCGCAGCAACGAGCTGACGTAGTTGATCAGAAAGGCGCCATTCACCGAGATCGGCAGGTGCAGGAACTTCGAGATCGTCAGCGTCTCGGTGCGTTGTAGTTCGGTCAGCAGGCCGATCATCCAGAAGAACGAAAAGGTCACGACCAGGCCATCCCAGGCGAACAGCAACTGGGGCGTCGTGATTCTGGGAAACAAGAGCAGCCCCAAGACGAGGCTCATCGCGAACATCAACCCACTGGCCAGCAGCGAGACGATCGTGATAGCGATTACCGGCACGGCCGTCATAGCGCCGCCGCGGCGAATCTGGTTCGCCATCAGCCGCCAACGCAGCCAGACGAGGGCACTCAGTTGGCTCGTGTTCACGAGGTCGTCCCCTCGAGCCAGTTGAGCTTGTGCGTCGCCTCGATATCAGCGCCGGCATGTTGTAGAAAGCGGTCTTCCAGCGAGCCCCCGCGGCGAATGCTGTCGAGCGAGCCCTGCTCCACGAGCTGGCCGCGCACGATGATCCCCACGTGCGTGCAAAGTCGTTCGACGATCTCGAGCACGTGCGACGTGAGAAAGACGGTCGAGCCGCGGGCGACGAACCCGGCCAGCAGGTCGCGAATGACGCGCGACGTGACCGCGTCGACTCCTTCGAAGGGCTCGTCGAGGAACAGCAGATCGGGATTGGGGAGCAGGGCCGCGGCCATGGCCAGCTTCTTCTTCATCCCGTGCGAAAACTCGAGCGTGAGCTTCTTGTCGTTGTCTTCGAGGGCGAGCAGCGCGAGTAACTCGTCGATGCGGCTGCGGATCGTCTCGCGCGGCATGAGATGAATGCGGCCAACGAACGTGAGGTACTCGCGCGCCGTCAGGTTGTCGAACAGGGCCAGATCCTCGGGGATCACCCCGAGATGGCGTTTAGCCTCGAGCGATTCGCGCGGATCGAGCAGGTTCCGCCCCAGGACGCTCATGCGACCGCTGGTCGGGGCCAGCAGGCCCGTCAGCATCTTGATCGTGGTCGACTTGCCGGCGCCATTGGGTCCCAGAAAGCCGTAGAACGTTCCCCGTTCGACGGACAGATCGATGCCGTTGACCGCGCACGTTTCGTTGAAATAGCGCGTCAGTTGCTGTGTTTCGATCGCCAGGTTCATCGGTGTCTCTGCTCCGGGCGGCGTGCGGAAGCAGTCATCATAGCGTAGGGAGAGACCCGGGGTACCTGCGGAGCGAATCTTCGGCATCCGCGTCAGCCACGGTCCTGCGACGGTTCTCCGCGGTGGCGACGATGCGCCACGCGGAAAATTGGTGCCGCGCACAAAAGCCAGCTAAGATATGTGTGGCAATCTCGTGCGCCATGAGCATTAGGGGGGAGCATAATGAGTCGCGCGCTTCTTACCGCGCTGATGGTGGCGTGCTCGCCGTTCGCGCCGGCCTCTGCCTTTGCCGACGAACCGCAGGCCGGCGCCGTGCAAACCTCGCCCAAGCGGGTGCTGCTGCTCGAAACGCAGCGCCCCGATCTGACGGTCGAGAAAGCGAGCGGCAAGCTGCTCGTTCGAGAGTTGTTGCGGCAGGCCATTCTGATCGCGGCACGCGACGAGCTGGGCATGGCCACGCGCGATGAGACGCTCCGCGAGCCCTTCCCACAGGAACCGGGGCCGGACCAACTCTTGCTCGATGTGCTGACCGCGCGTGCTGCCGGAAAGTTCGTGCGCGTGACCCTGACAAGCGCCAACGCCAGCGATCCGGTTTATCACGAAGAGATCGCCTCACCGTTTTCGCGGCTCGAGGACGTCGATTATTTGGGGATCACCGTCGCGGTTGAGGAACGTTCGCGCGGACAGTTCGTGCAGGCGCTGCGCGACGCTGGAGCCGCGGGCGAAAAGAATAAGCTCGCCCCCGAGGTCGAGGTGCCCGATGTCATCCTGGCGCTGCTGGCAGAGATGAACGAATTCTCGCAGTACAACGCCCTGCGGCGGCTCCATCGGCTCCATCGCGAAGAAGGCGAATCGCCCGCCACTCTCGGCGCGCTGGTGCGCGGCTATGCGAACCTCGGCCAGTTGACGCAGTATCACTGGAATGCCTCGCACAAGGTTTTCAAGGCGCGGGCCTTGTTGTACGCGCAGCGTTTGATCGTGGCCGATCGCGATTCGGCCTGGGCGCGGTGGCATCGAGCGTACGCCCTGGCGCTCACGGGATTGCACGGCTTGGCGCTCGAGGACCTCGCGCAGGCCGAACGGGAGCAGAAGTCAGACGACGTCGACGATCGTTCGATCGTGCCGCCGAGTTGGGTGCGCCTGATCGACGCCTGTTGCCGCTACGACACCGACCGCTTGCGCCAACTCGCGACCGAGGAATCTGAGCAGACGCAACTGGCCTGGTTCTTGAGCTGCCTCAGTGTCGAAGGCGCCACGCTGGGCGAGGATTTTGCGCTGCGGTTGGCACACGAGTCGCTCCAGCACGTACCGGACTGCTTGCGCATCGTCGATGGTATGTGCGGTGCCGGCGGCGTGAGCAACCTGCACTACGTCACGGTCTACGGTCCGCAGGTCCATGCCACGACCTTGCCGATGCACTTGCACAACATGGATGGCATGCCCGAGGGTATCCCCGCGTTGCTTCCCGAGCGAGATTCGTTGCAGCCGCTGCTCGAACGGCACTGGCAGACGAAGGACATCCTCTCGCTCTACGAATCGCACCCCGAGGTTATCGCCCGACTGCTGACGCTGGGCAAGCCGGACGCCGACACGCAAGAGCCATCGTGGAGCGTGCTCGCGCGATTCATCGAAGATATCTCGTTCGTCCACGCGGTGCGGCGCGGGCTGTTCTTCATGAATACCTTGGGGGTGCCGGTCGAGGAGTTCGCCCGCCAGGCCGAACCGATTCTGGCCAATCATCCCTATCGGGCCTTCATCGCCACGGCGGCCCTGCAACCGCAACGCGATCGGCGCAACTTCTGGACTCCATTCGAGGAACTGGACATCGTCGATGTGGAAATGACCGAGATGCATTTGATTCGTCGCACGTGGGATAGCCCGCATCGCACGCGCATGCAGGGCGCGTTTGCCTTCGATGCCGCGTATCAGCACGCCGACAACGCGGCGCGCGAGATGGAATTGTGCATGTTCTATGCGACCGACGAAAACAAAAAAGGCTTCGCTCATGGCTTGTTGAAAGTCAGCCCCTATTCTCCCGCGGCCCGAGCACGAATCATTCGCTATGACTCCGACTCCGTGGCGAGCCAGATCGACGCTTGGGATCGCGAGAGTGACCAGCATCCTGTCGTGCTGGGCTCGCTGGTGCGCTACTACGACAAGCAAGGACGTACCGAGGATGTGCGCCGTTGTCTGACGCGCTTCCTCGACCGGTCGAGCGACCTGTGGGCCGTCGAGAGAATGGCCAAGCTTTACCTCGACGAAGGAGACGTCGACCAGTGGCAGAAAACGCTGGAGGCCGTTCTCGAACGCGACGACTTCGGCCTCACGCACGCCCGAGTGCGGGTGACGCTGGCCGACTACTTCATGGAGCAGAAGGATTGGAAGAAAGCGTGTCCCTATGCCGACGCGGCAGCGTCATCGGGCGCCGGCTGGGCCATGCTCTGCGCCGCGCGATGCTACGAAGGCCTGGGCGACTACGCCGCGGCCGAGCGTCACGTCCGTAATACGTCGGTCCGCTACAAGAGCTCGCAGACCGGTTGGTACTTCTGGTGCAAGAATACCGGGCACGGAGACGTCGCGCGAGCGAAAGCGCTGGCCCTTGGCTACCATCGCGAGCTTGGCAAGCGGGCCACCGCCAACGACCTGATGCAACTCGGCGTCATCCACATGCTCGACGGCGACACCGAGAAGGCACTGCAGGCGATGCGGCAATCGCTGACGCACGATTTTTCGCCCTACGCTCAACTCTACCTGGTCTTGCTCTACGATCGGTTGGGCGACACGAAAAAGTGCCAGCACACACTCAAGCTCGCTCTCGATAAACTCAAGAGAAAAGCCACCAACGACAATCATCTGAACCGCCTGCCGATCGGCGTTGCTACGTTGATGCTCGAGATGTTCGACAGCGGCGAATTCCGACTCGACGATGTCCGCTATCGGGCTTTGATGGACTCGGCCAACAAGAGCGAACGGGCCGACATGGACTATTACCTGGGCGCCCTGCTCGAACAACACGGCAACACGCAGCAAGGCCGGCCCATGATCCAGCGATGCGCCGAGACCGCTGAAAAACGTCTCTGGGTCTATTCGCTGGCACGCGTCCACCTGCGCGATCGCGCCGCCGAAATTTCGACCGACGACCAAAAGTAGCCGGTGGTGCGCCAGTCAGGTTCTGTTGGACGTTGCCCGAGGCGGGCTTTCGGCTCGGCGGCTTTTCGCACGCCGCGGTGGGAACTTCGCACGTCGCCGACGCCACGCGGATCAGTACCACAGATCCTTGCGGACAAGATTCATGAGCGCTTCGCCCCGCGAGAATCGTCCGACATTCTCGACGAGCACGTCCAGGTGACGCTCGGCCACCACTGTCGCACAGCCGGCCACGTGCGGCGTGATGATAACGTTGTCCATCCGCCAGAGCGGGTGATCGGGGGGCAACGGTTCGATCTCGCACACGTCGAGTGCCGCACCGGCGATCTGGCCTGCGCCGAGCGCTTGCGTCAGATCGTCGAGCACGACGATCGCCCCGCGCCCGATGTTGATCAAGTACGCGGTGCGCTTCATCTGCTCGAATTGCGCGCGGCGGAACAGCCCCTCGGTCTCGGGAGTATGGGGAGCGGCGATCACCACGAAATCGCTCGCCCCCAGCAGCTTGGGCAATTCCTGGGGGGGCCAGAGCGATTCGACTCCCGGTGGAATCTCTTCCGTCTGGGGGTCGACGGCCACGATCGTCATCCCGAAGGCCCTGGCACGGCGAGCGATCTCGCGGCCAATGGCCCCTAATCCCACGATCCCCAGCGTGCAATCGGCCAGGTGCAGGTGCGCGCGATCCATCGCGCTGACGACGCCCGGGCCAGAGATGAAATCCGAACGTGCCGCTTCGCCGCCGGCCGGTTCCCAGCGCCCTTCCATCTGCTGACGCATGTACCGCGGAAAGTTCCGAGCGAGACAGATGACATAGCCCAAGGTCTGATCGGCGATGACGTCAGAGTAGAGTCCGCGCATGTTCGTCAATTGACAAGGATGTTCGACCAGCGCCGGGAACAGGTAATGTTCGAGACTGGCCGTGGCCGTTTGCACCCATCGCAATCGGCCGGCGGCGGCCAACAACTCGGGGGTCAGCTTGCCGAAAAAAGCGTCTGCCTCGGCCATTTCGCGCAGCGCCTGGGAAGAATCCGTCGCGTTGACGATCTTGGCCGACGGCGCCGCTTCGCGCACGCGTGCGAGCCGTGCGTCGTCGATGGCGGGCGAGATGACCAGCTTCATCGTTGCTTACCCGTGCCGGCCTTCTCCGGGATTCGTCCGTGCTCCCCTGCGGCGTGGTAGAGCGCCTCGGTCGTGATCTGGACAAGTGACATGCGATGTTCTCGTAGCGAGAAGATTAGCTTCCCGGTTGAGGCCTTGGTTTTCCCTGTACTCGAGGGGCATCGTACCAGACAGGCTGCCACGGCTCCTCTGCAGCAAAGCATTTAGCGAGGGAGCCCCCCCGGCGGCCTGAAAAGCCTTGGCCGGTGGAACGAATGTTCCGCCTGCCAAGGCTTTTTTTAGGCCCTAGGATCAGGCTAAGCTAGGACCTTGGTCCCGGAACCTTCCTGCTCCTTTTTCCTGCGAGGTTCAAGTTCGCATGGTGCGCTCGATCGTGATTGCCTTCTTCTGTAGCGTGCTCGTCACTCCCCTGTTTGCCGAAGACAAGCCCGTTCGCATCGCGATCGACCCCGCAAAGGCCGGTCCCGAGTTTGCCGTGCAAGGCGAGTACATGGGCGAACTTTCTACCGGCGAGTCGATTGGCGTGCAGGTCATCGCCCTGGGGGATGGCCAGTTCGAGGCCGTTGTCTTCATGGGAGGCCTGCCCGGCGAGCCAGGTAGCGAAGAGCAGCCCATCAACTCCGCTCGTGGCGAGACCACCGACGGCGTCACGACCATCACCTCGGAACATGGCAAGGGAATCATCGCCGACGGCAAGATGACCATCTACGACACGGGCGGGATGGAGTTGGGAGTGTTGGAAAAAATCGAGCGCAAGAGTCCCACGCTCGGCGCCGCGCCCCCCGCAGGCGCCATCGTGCTCTTCGATGGCACCTCGGCCGATCACTTTCGCTCGGCACGAGTGCTGCCCGGTGGCGCCTTGCCGGCCGGTGCGTTCAGCAAAGAATCGTTCGGCGACGGCAAGCTCCACCTCGAGTTCCGCACTCCCTTCATGCCCAAGCATCGTGGGCAGGATCGCGGCAATAGCGGCGTCTATCTGCAGAAGCGCTACGAGGTCCAGGTTCTCGATTCGTTCGGATTGCCCAAGAAGGACAACGAGTGTGGCGGTCTCTACGGCTTCCACGAACCCCGGCTGAACATGTGCTTTCCGCCACTGGCCTGGCAGACGTACGAGATCGACTTTCGCGCGCCGAAATTCGACGCCGACGGAAAGAAAACGGCCCACGCCCGGCTCACCGTCGCGCTCAACGGCGTCACCATTCACGACGGAGCCGAAATGCCCCACGAAAGCGGACTCGGTCAGGCGGAATCGCCCGAGCCCGGCCCACTGATGTTGCAATTCCATCTGGCGCCCGTGCAGTACCGCAACATCTGGTTTTTGCCCGTCCCGGAGTAAAGGCCACCAGAATCGCGGTACTTCCGCCCGAACCCCGCACGGACAAGTTCGCTCCTAACGCTGGAGCCTTGTCGCCCCGGGGCGCAGCCACCTTTGCCGAAAGGAAGCGGGCTGATAGCCTTAATCCACCTCGCGCGCATGAGCGAGCCATCCACGCGCCCGTAGCTCAACTGGATAGAGCAGCGGACTTCTAATCCGCAGGTTGCTGGTTCGATTCCAGCCGGGCGTAATGACTTACGACGAGCCCAAACCGCTTGTCACAGATTTGTCACAGAAAAAACCCCCAGGCAGGGGTAACTACCTGGGGGCTGAACGCGAACCTTCCGGTCCACGCTGGTTTTGTCCCGTGGTTCCTGACTGGAGGGTTTGCTATGAAGTTTCCAAAGCCTTGGTTCCGTCCCGAGCGGGGTGTCTGGTACGTCACGCTCGATGGGAAACAGCACAATCTCGGTCCCGATCGGGCCGCTGCCTTCAATCGCTATCGAACGCTGCTCAAATCGCCGCCTAAGAAGAGAAAGAAGGTCGAGCATCAATCCGTTGCGGTGGTGCTCGACAACTTCCTCGAATGGACGAAAAAGCACCGGGCACTACGCACGTACGAGTGGTATCTCGCCCATTGCCAGTCGTTCGCGAAGACGCTCCCGGAGAACATGAGCGTCGAGGCCCTCAAGCCCTATCACGTGCAACAGTGGGTCGACGGACATGACGACTGGGCGGATGGTCATAAACGCGGTGGCATGGTCGCGGTCCAACGGGCCTTCAACTGGGCCGAAAAACTGGGATACCTGGAGCGTTCGCCGATTCACTACCTGGAGAAGCCCAAAGCGGGCCGGCGAGAGACGATTGTGACTCCGGCCGAGTTTCCGGTCATGCTGGCCGCCATTCGTCGGCAGGAGTTTCGCGACCTGGTCGTCACGGCCTGGGAAACGGGGGCCAGACCGCAGGAACTCATTCGCGTCGAAGCCCGGCACGTCGACCTGCAAAATGCTCGCTGGGTGTTTCCACCGCACGAGGCGAAGGTCAAGACACGGCCGCGCATCGTCTATCTTTCCGATACGGCGTTGGCCATCACGAAGCGACTGATGCTGAAACATCCCAAGGGACCACTCTTCCGGAATACGAAAGGTCGGCCGTGGGTTGCCTATTCGCTGAATTGCCAATACACCCGCATTCAGGAACGGCTCGGTCGGCGCGTGTGCCTCTACGTCCTACGCCATTCCTTTGCGACTCGGATGCTCGAAGCCGGAGTGGATGCACTCACGGTCGCGATCTTGTTGGGGCACGCGAACCCCGCCATGCTCTCGTTGACGTATCAGCACCTGAGTCATAATCCGAAGCACATGCTCGACCAGATTCGCCAAGCATCGGCTTAGAGCTTCAAGTGCTTGAGCTGCACGCGAGGGGCCCTGCGGGGCTCCTCGCGTTGCGGCTCGGTTGGTTCGGCTGATTCCGCACGGCAAGAGATCAGGAACCGTTGCAGGTCGGATTCGCTGATTCGGACAGCACCGCGACCACCACCAATGCGATGACAGGAAAGCCGTCCCTGCTGAACCAGCGCGTAGACGCACGACTGCGAGACACGCAATCGTGCAGCCACGTCTCGGACCGTCAGAAAAATGTCCGGCATTCGAACATCGGTCGCGGGAGCTACAGGCTCAAGTTCGTCCATCGTTCTCGGCGAGTCAGGGTGGAAGCTCATCGCGTAACGTCGCAAACGCCCGCGTAGATTGCCTGGGGTATTCTGCGACGGTTGGTTGTGCGGGCCGATCCGCAACCTGGGGCAGTCTGCGGCCACCGGCAATGGATTTCGTGATGGCGCTCCCCTCGCACGCTGCAACTGACAGACTTCACGGGCGTGGACAGCCGGCGGCGATCCAGGCCTCGATTTCGGCCAATACCCAGCGAGTGCTGCCCCCTAGACGGATCGGCTTGGGGATCTCTCCGGCGGAGAGCAGCCGCCAAATCGTCCGTTTGGAGAGCCCTAAAATCGTGGCCAACTCGTCGACGGTGATCATCCGTGAGAGGCTCCCCTTCTCTGCCGAGTGTTGGCCTTTCTTATCAGCTTGCATGGTCGTTCTCGCAGGTTGAATAGACAGAAGTAGGCGCAGATGCACTCCAGAAGCGCATCGCCCTATTCAAGTCGGATGGCGACATTGAGTAACATGTGTGGTCGAACTGGCGTCACACGCTGCTATTCAACGTGAAGCCGCTGTTCGCCACGAGTCGCCTTCGCCGGTCATTTCCGGCTACTCGTGCAGAAAGGAACCTTCGCCATGAAGAGTGGGCAGCGGCTGTACCGCCTCGACATCGAAAAAATTCATCGCCTGCGCATTCAAAGAGGGCTTACCGAACAGGCATTTGCCATCGAAGCGGGGATTCCGAGTCGCACACGGCAGCGTATCTTTCGCGGTGAGGCATGCATGATGAAGATCGTCACCCGCATCGCCGAATTCTTTGAAATTCAAGATCCGACCGAGATCCTGCATCCGCTGGAGCTAGAGACGAACGGTCATTTGCGGGTGAACGGCCGCGGCCGCCTGGTGGGCGACTGGGAAGCAGCCCAGCCAATGGGTCCGTGGGAGACGGCCTCGAACAGTTTGCAGTGGCGTCTGTACCGCATGGCACATTTGCACCTGCCTGAGCGTCTCGGCCGTGGCAAGTGCTACGACCTGGGGCAGCTTTCAGATTGCGATCGTGAAGCGCTGGCGGCGCAGCTTCAGCGTCACCCGGACGTTTGTGGTCGCATCGGTCAGCATCCGAACGTGGCCATTAACTTGACCGCCTTGCCCGACCCTGCCGACCGCAACTGGTGGGTGGTCGACCAATGGGTCGAAGGCCGGACGCTCTCGGCATTGTTCGTCGAAACGACCTTCGATCGCGGCACGATCATCACCATCTTACGTGGCATTGCCGATGGCTTGGCGGCATTGCACGAGCAGGCAATCGTTCGGCGCGAACTCGCACCCCAGTTCGTGCTGGTGCGGACCATGGACCAGACGCCGATCCTTACCGATTTCGAGTTGGCTAAACTCCTGGATACGGACCTGACGGTTTCCAACAAGCACTATTGGCAGACTGACCCGTTTCGTGCCCCAGAAGTGACAGCGGGAGGCGATGTCGACGTGCGGGCCGACATTTATAGTTGGGGGCGGATCGCCGCCCAGTTGGTCGCGGGCGAACTGCCAAAGGCTGGTGATGAGGAAGTAGTCGTCAGTGAGTTGCGGATTCCCAAGGGGATTGGCGAACTGATCGTGGCTTGCACACAACTCCCCAGGAGCAAGCGTCCGGCAGATATGGCCAGTGTGCAACGCGAACTCAGGACGTGGAAGTGAATCAGTCGTCCAGACCAGCAAGGAGCGTAGCACCTGGATCGCAAAAATTCCGATTGCGGTATTCGGCGACACAGCGGCCATCTTTGAATACGGCGACAGCAACCAGTTCAAATTCGTGCTGTTGGCCGCGCTTGAGGAGTTCGAACTCGGCATCGTCCCAAATGGCGACAATTCGGTCGGAAGGCAACGCAAAGCATTCGGCGATATGCATGGCAACGAACGTGCCAGATTGCGAGTGGTGCAAGTAGTCTCGGGCACAGGCGACGATGGATGGCGTAATCGTAAGGAGTCGGCGAGACATGGTGGATCCTTTCACGCTGGAATGAATGCGGACAGGATCATTGCAGGGCAGATTGGGCATCGGCAGGAGAGCGTTCTATGAGTCGTTTGGATGCAGTGGAGTTCCCAGGGTTTGGCGACCGCCGAGGGTGGCTGACCGTCCACACCTTGTCGGAGTTCGTCTTCTGTCCGCGGGCAGGCGTATTGGCCTATGCCCAGCAACAGATGGACGAAATCGATGAGCCGCCACCACGCTTTAATCTCGATTACCTGCCCGACTACAGCCTGGCGTTGATCGAGCAAGCCCTGGAGCACCAACTGCGCGACCTGCGACGCCTGGGAATTCGTTTTGCGGCTGCCCTGATCGCGCTGGGATGGATGTTTTACGACGGGCTTTGGCTGTGGATGCTGCCGGTGGCCGCCGTGTTCGCAACACTGAGTTGGCGATTCGCCGACCGGCTTCAGAGCGTGATGGTGCTGGTCAGTCGGCGACGCTCGGCGCGCGAGGCCCTGGACCGCCAACCCATCGAAGACAGCGACCAGATGCAACGGGTGAATTGGTGGGAACTGCTCAAGGCCGGTTATGAATCCGAGGTCTATCAGCACGTTCTGGAAGATGAAGACCTGAAGCTGGCCGGTCGCCCCTGGCGGGTGCTGGTGCGGGGCTCGCTGCGGATTCCGGTCGTCATGGCCCTCCCACCCAACAGCCGCCAGGCACCGACTCCAGGTCCGCAACAATGCGCTCGTTCAGCGGCCTACTGCCGCTTATTGACAACCTGCGTCGGAGGAGAATCCCCCTTCGGTATCGTCCTCTTCGGCAATAGCTACGAAGGCTGGACGGTTCCCAACACGCCGCAACAGCAGGCCGAGTTCGATCTGGTGATCGCACGTGCCCGGGAGCTTTTCGAATCGCTAACGTGTGACGACGAAGCCGCTCGTCCGGATTCGACGAGCGTCTGCAACGGCTGCCAACACGGTGAGCCGGTCACCGTAGAACAGGGGGCATCACGTATTGCTGGTAGTGCCATCCACGGCGCAACAGGTCGGGATGGCCAACAATATCACAGCCCATGCGGCGATCGGTTTCGCTGGCGGCCGCCCCATCACAAGGCCCGTGCCCTGGGGCTCGTGAAATAGCACTGCCCCCAAACTGCCCGGAGCCGCACTGGTCTGGCCGTGCGAGAGTCATCACAATCCGAGTGTGCGGCTGACCAACGTGGCCCACACGGAGCTTGTTTTTTTCTCTTTGCCATCGAGAGCTTCACACAACGGATGGCTCGAACGTAGCGTTCGAACAATACCTTCCCCGCCGTCAGGAAGTGCAAAAACCAGACGGAAGTTGTGCCCATGTTGGACCCTGATCAGACAGCCGAAAAACGTGATCAGCCGGGTCCGCCAATCAAAACCAGTTTTTGATTCGCATGGGTACTGCGGGCAAGAGCCCAAAGGGGGCTTTTTGTCTTTGAGGGACATACGCCGCTCCCTGGGTACAACCGACCAACACCCCCACGACGTATCGAGGAGTCCTGACCGCAACCGCGACGAGGACTCTTGGACCAACGTGGACCGGATTGGCCGGCCATTTCAACTAGGGAGAAACGTATGGCACTATTTGCCGATGGAAAACATTTTTGCAAGGTCGTTTGGATGGAGGGCGGACGCGTCATAGTACGCCGACTTTATCAATTGACGATCCAGCAGCCATCAGGATTGGTGTATCACTTGACTGGAAAGGACTTGCCTGACGGAATGATTATTCAGACCGGCCCAACGATGGGCGGCAAGCCGCAAGCGGACGTGCTCATGTCGCAACGGACCGGCGGTCAGCGCACGGAAGATGCGATCCGTGGCTTTCCGATTCACCGCCCGTGGCCTCAGCCGCGCGATCTGATGCACCTGGGAGGCGCCGTCGCCCTACTGGGCATGATCCGCCTCTTCGTAGCCTTCGCCAGCTACAGTCAGTAGCCCTCACCCCGGCACAG
The DNA here is from genome assembly GCA_019636335.1 of Pirellulales bacterium. Classification (NCBI taxonomy): domain Bacteria; kingdom Pseudomonadati; phylum Planctomycetota; class Planctomycetia; order Pirellulales; species Pirellulales bacterium. The sequence continues at coordinate 64,329 of JAHBXR010000005.1, read as the reverse complement.
GAACCGAGCTTCGGCCTCGTTCCTGTGCCCTTTTTTCTGGTCACCGAGCGTTGATGAGCTCAACGCTCAATAAAATCGAACGGTTGCAGGTCCGTGGCACTTCCAAGGTTTTCGCGAGCCCTCCGACATTTTCGAGCGCTCTTTTGTCTGTGGGCCACGAGTTTGGCAATTATTTGGATTGTGCGTCTGGACGTCGCCCGCGATCGCGCGTTTCGCAACGCTTTCCAGGTAGCAACATTGCGGCCGCTGATAACAGTTGGTATCTTGACTAGCCTGCTGCTCCAAGGGATTGTACAGCGCTTCACGGCTCGAAGACATCAACGGCCAGGAGGGTAAACCAAGGCGACACCGTCAGTATTTGAGGAGCACAATGAGCGTGAGGCGGTTCACGATCCTGAACCTGCTCCGCAAGCCGCGACTGATTCAAGTCGCACGCGCACTTGGCCTTCCGGCCCCTAAGAACGCGATTCGCAAAACGTTGGTCGGCATCCTAGAGAAGAGCCGAGCATTTACTACCCGAGACCTTCTGGAACTTCTCCATTGCGATGAGCTGAAAGCTGCCTGCGACGCACTCGGTTGGCAGCCCAACGGTGCAAATAAAGCGGCGTTCATTGCTCGGTTGACAGGCGATTCATCGGTTTTGCTTCGATCGAACGTCGTAGCGTCGCTGAGATCACAGGGCTTCGCGATTCGTGCCGGAAGAATCTACATTCCAGAAGGCATCGATAAGGATCGTATTCGTCGGCTCCACGAATGCGCGATGAAGCACAAGCGGGATCGGGCCAAAGCAATTCTTGGCCGGTATGAGTCCGATTTGCTAGGCCGTATTGCGAACGGTAGCGAACTACGAGTCGAGTCGATTTTTCCCAAGCTTGTAGAGGTCACTCGTGGAAGCGATGAGGAACTTCTGTTTCGCTACGCTTGCCTACATTGGACAATACCGGTTTCCTCCGGCTACGGTCGGCGCCTGCGATTTCTTATCGTCGACGGCAATAATAACGACAGGCTGATCGGGGTTCTCGGTTTGGGTGATCCTGTCTTTGCGTTACAACCACGCGAGTCCTGGATCGGCTGGAACTCAGCCACGAGATCCGCACGGCTGCAGAATATCGTCGACGCGTTCGTACTCGGTGCCGCACCGCCCTACTCCCAGTTGCTTTGCGGAAAGCTAGTCGCCATGCTGGCTGCGAGTAACGAAGTGCGAGTTGCCTTCAAGAAGAAATATGCTGGCAAAGAGACTCTAATTTCTGGCAAGAAGATGGACGGCGACATAGCACTGCTCACTACGACTTCAGCGCTCGGTCGATCCTCCGTATACAATCGGATCACTTTTCGTAACGCGACCTTGTACCAGAGCATTGGATACACACAAGGTTACGGAGATTTTCAATTCCTAAACGGCCTGTACGACGAATTGAGCGCCTTCGCGCACTCTCATTGCGAGGCCACAGCAAAAAACAATTCATGGGGAACCGGTTTTCGGAATCGACGAGAGGTTGTGAAGAAATCCCTCAAGGCACTGGGCCTCTCGTCCGAACTCTTATGCCATGGTGTCCGCCGAGAAGTATTCGTCGTACCAACGGCGACGAATAGCAAATCCTTTCTGTGCGGCGAAACTGATCGGCTCGATCATACAGACCGTCCAGCTGAAGAGCTTTGGACCCATTTTCGCAACCGCTGGCTTCTGCCGCGCGCCGCGCGCGACCAACGCTTTCGAACCTTCAAACGGGAGGAATATCGGTTGTGGGCGGCCGTGGCGAACAATGCCTAAACTAGGGCACGATCGAGATTTGTCCAACAGCCGCTAATCGTTCCCTGAGTTCGATTGTCGAATCAAAGGTAATTGACCACGCCGCGCGGCAGCCAGATGACCAAACTTGGGCGTTATAGCGGCGGGGAGCCGAAAACATCACACGGATTTCCGGGTGCAGGTAGCAAAAAAGGCCTATTCCGATCGCTTGAAGCTTCGAGCCGAGCGGCGAAATTGTGATGTTGTACCGCTCCCAGCGTCGGCGGTAAATTCTTTCAAGTTCCATCAACGTCTCTAGATAGTCGAAAGTTCCGATTTCCTGTTGGGGTGAGTCTGGTGGGATCTGGTTGATTTCGCGCATGGCATCGATTCGCCACGCATCGGCTCCATGGTGGGGCCTACCGATGATCCACATCACGTCTTCATGTCGGCTCACCACGAGCGTCTCGTCGACGGCGCTTAGGACTGCAAGACTCCGATCTTTTCGGAAGCTTGGGAACAGAATCACGCAATTGGGCAATGGATCGAGCTGTTGTCCTGCGTATGACGGACTAGGAACGACAAAGCTGACTCCTTCTTCCATGCCGATTGTCCCGTCGGCGGTCCACCTCTCCTTGTCTCGGTGGTATTCGTCATGGGTAGGATGATATGCGGCTGCTTCCGCATAGACGATGCGCAAGTTGACGTCGCTCTCCAAGAGCGTTTTGAAGGTTCTCAACAAGAGGCGGTTCGCTGCTACGCTTATGTCGAATGTAATCGTAGGAGTTTGGCCAACGTCCGTTGCGAGATGGGAGATGGTTCGTTTCAGGGTGCGCTCGAAGTTAGGATCGTCAGCGTCTAATGATACCGTAGTCCCGCAGAAAGCTTGCATGAGTTCATGCAGGCGAGGAAGATTCCGCTCATTATCTTCGCGGTTTGTGCGGACGGTGATGTAAACTCCTTGCCGTGCGGCGCACTGATTTTGCCCCATAAGCGCTGGAATGGAGTGGCAACGCTCTTCGAATCCGAGCGCGCACAAGTACAGGTCTGTGCTGTACTCGGTGAGGGTGGCAGCGGTGATTTCCTCCAGCTTAGGCAATTGTGGCAACAACTCCTCCAGTCGAGATTGTACGATGGATGGCATGGTTATTCGCCTTCCTTCGGTAAGTTGCGAAACAACGGTAATTCTTCCATCTTCGACGTCGCTGACGAGGCTGCGTCGCGAGTTTGGCCTTCCGATTGCTTTGGCCACTCGTTCCACACCTCGTTACAGGCTTCTGTGGGCGTCGATAAGAAGCTATGGAGCCAATCGGCACCTCTCTTTACGGCGTCGTTCTTACTAAGCGCAGCGCCGAAGGTTGGAAGGTAGATTCGCCTTAAATTCCACCGCAGAGTCGTCACGTTCCGATGTCGGGAAAGCCCCGGTTCCATCTCAATGACAATGGCCCGCCGTACTAGCTCCCACGCAAGGTTCTGAAGTTGTTCAGGCAAGGCTGCGACGGCGTCGCCCTCCTTCTGGTCGATTTCAATCCGTGGAATCTGAGTTGGATCGTCGTCAGATTGCAGTTTCCCAGCCTGAAGAATGTTGCGGACGAGATTTCCGAAGGCCAACACGATCGCGTGCATTTCCTTTCCGTAGGGAACGTACGTTTTCACCAGCTCAACCATCGTCCGCGACACGTGCCGGATTGCCTGATCCTGCAGATACTTCGGGACAGGTTGAACGGTTGATTTTTCGACATTAGCCAATGCAAAGATCGTACTGTAAACACTCAGGAGGCTCGCAATGTCGCCAGAGCAGAGTTGGGCGATGCAATCGATTCCGTGATAGTGACTCGGCCGTGGATTGGCACGTTTGATGGCTAATGCCTTCGCAAGTGACCCTTCAGACCAATTGGAGCGGCCGATTAGCACTTCGGCAGTACCGGTATACTTCGCCGCACGCAACCGGTTATTTAAGAGATCGGTTGCGAACTGCACCGTTGCTTTCTCTCGATGTGCATCGTTCAGCGCTAAGTACTCCTGGCCACAGTCGATCTCGAGTCGCTCACGGGATACTTCCGATGAAGCAAGCAAATCGTCATTGAGGAACGCACCGTGTTTCTCGGACGACAGTTTGAAAACATGCGACGGACGACGATGCCAAATGATCAAGTTCAAAATGCTTTGAACTGATTCATGGATACGGTGCGTGGAAAAGTCATCGACCAAGAAGGCAATCTTCTTTTCGGCAAAGCAGGGCAACTTCGCGACCAGCAATTCTGTGAAATCCCCTAGGAAGGAAGCGGCCGTGTGCCGCCTCGTCATTGGCTCTCCTTGGAATTCGATTTGTAACGAGAAAATGCAAGCTTCGATAAACTCCAATACCTGCTCAATCCTTGAGACGCCTCTAACCCGAGGAGTTGAGCTATTGGGAACCATAGCAGTCAGGAAGTCATGCACCGTTTGTTCGGCCGCCAGACCAAAGCCCCAATAGGTCTCTCGGTCGGGGTGGCGTGAAATAAGTACAAGCGTCTTCACGATTTCTCGTGCTGCCAGAAGATTAAAGTAATCGATGATTTGGTCGCGCCAGAGTTGGGCGTCGGCATCGGTTCGAATCCAGCTAAGCCGATTCTGAAGATCGGCGCTGCACGACAGATAGAATCCGGAGATTCGAAGCTCGCGATGTATTACCTCCGCGCGCTTATGCAGATGTGCTTTGAGGCTTAGCCACCGAAAGATCGTAGATTTCCCGCATCCGCGCGGTCCCGTCACGAGACATGGATCTGGGCCAGATACTTTTTCCAGCCACGGGCAGGAGCTTGCAAAGATGTCAACTAGAAGGCGGTCGTCCGCTATATGATCCGCAGAGATAAACTCAAATGGGTTGGTCAGGCTTAGAAAATCATCGCGAGGCGGCACCATAGCGCGCTCATATGCGCTCTCGAACTGGCCCAGAATCTGAACTGGATCGCGCAGCGCTACGACGCTATCTTCTTCCAGCATGTGCCGGAGCAATGGCAATAATGCCGTCAGAAACCGTCGGTCGCGAACTACGACATCACGTCGCTTGTGGATCACGTTCCAGATCGTGATAAGATGTTCAACGACGGAGCGGTGGTCGTCGAAGGCATTCGGCCGCGACGATCGAATACTACCGGTATCGATAATCTTGATACGTCTTTCCGCCGATAGATCTCCCAACGACGGCTCGGCGATCATCACATTGCGCATATGCAGATCATTGTGCCGAAGGTGAAGATCGTACAACGCCTTCAGTCCATTGCAAAGCGCCCGAACATACGCACGGAAAAATGACGGCGTTATCTTATCCGGCTCGTTCGCAAGATACGCCTCAAGTGTGACTCCGTTGACGAAGTGCTCGACGAAAGCGATTAGCTCGTACTCCAAGCCGTCCAAAGACACGAAGACTGTATCGACATCGACGAACGTGGCAAAGGCATCGCAGGATTCGAGCTGCGATGCGTGCGTTGCTTCCGTGAACGGTGTGTCCGACGGATATAACTCCTTCGGACAAAGCTTGATTGCACGAGGTCGTGAATACTCGTCAATGGCTTTCCAGACGACGGAATAAAGACCGTCACCAAGGATCTCGTCGCCCACAAGCTCGTAGGTGTGATTCTTAATCGTTAGCTTAGCTGGCAAGTTCGAGCGCGACTTCAGCCGTTCCAAAACGTCTCTAGCGGCATGCCTATGATTCGTCAAGTCGGAACTCATCGGACAACCGGCATGGGGATTCCATGATGCGCATAATGGAGGTATCTAGAATAACGGTTTGCAGATTCGGCAGATACCCCTCTCCGCATTGTTCAATAAGACATCGCATATGTGTGGCCGACTTGTCTCGCTCGCAACCAGTTCCATCCCGCACTAATGCAGCTGATTTCCAAATCAACACGCCTCTCTTCGCGGTGTCGCGTCATGCCTCCAAACGTAAGTCCTATGCACCTCGGTCCAACCGATGCACCTTTGACGCTGCGCTTACGGTGCCAACATCTTCAACTCCACCAGCGTTGGCCCGAGTTCTCGAAGCAGGTCCTGGGCTCGCTGAATGAACTCCTGATCGGTCTTGGTGAACTCCCGATCCAGTGGAAACTGCCACGTGGGACGGTCGTGCCAGCTTACGTTGCCCGATGACCAGCCACGGCTGGCAATCAGATTGAGTGTTTGCAATCCGCGCATGGAGCGTTCGAGGGCGCCGCTCGTTTCCAGTCTTGAGAAGGAAATCGGCCCTTCGGTGGTGGTTCGCTCGTATTTGACACCCATATAGCTTCCCACCGGTTGGGCATATCCTTTCGCCAAGAATGTGCCCAGATACCGCTTTACATCGGGAGATTTTGCCCGCGCCGCTAGCTTCTCGAATTCTGCCCGAGCTTGGATCTCGGCGGTTTTTCGGTCGGCTTCCAGACGCATCGCCTCCTCTCGGGCGGCAGCCACTTTCTCGGCCGATTCGCGCTCGGCTTCCGACATCCGTTCTCGCAGGTTTCTGGCTTGAGCGGCCGCGAGTGCGCGCTCACGCTGGGTCAAGGCCTCGGCGAGCGTGACATCAGTTGGTTCTGATTGATTGGCTTGCTCGGCAATCGCCTCGGCGGTGAAGCGAAGCTGGCGCAGGATGGCCGCCTGCGATTGAGCCTCTTCGGCGTAGCGTTGGAACTCTTCCGCCATTCCTTGCGGTGGCGCGGTCACATCATCGCGATCGGCCAAGGCCTTCTCTAATGGTTCGAGCATCCCTCGCACCGCAGTTGCCATCTCGATCGGGAGTTCCAAAGGCGGCCGTTTCTCAGCCAGCAACGCGCGGAACTGATCGACGAGTTCGGTCTGGCCAGCGATTCGCCTTCCCGCATCGTTCGTCAGCAGTGCTTCGACATTGTCTCGCCAGAGCCGTGCCTCCTCTCCCCATGCGTCCACCGCTTTGAGCGCTTCACGGCCGCGGCCGACTTCCGTTTGCTGCCGGGCTTTGCCGAAGGCTCTGGCCTGTTCGGATGCAGAACCGGATCCAGCATTGGTGGCGGGCACCGACGGTGTTGGCGAGGTTGCCGGGGGAGTGTTCCTCCGCAACGGTTGAGTCGGAATCATGCGATTCCCTTTTGAATCGAGGCGATAACCCTCAGAGTCATAGCGGAAGCCGTCGGCGCCGACATGGCTTTGCGAGGCCCCGAAAGGGTCTTCCGGAAGAAGGCTTCTTGGAACCGGTTCCGACTGCGAAGGTTCATCCTTGAGCGCGACGTCGGGACCGGAGCCCATGTGAAAGATCGACCGGGCAAAATTCCAACCGGCGTACAGTCCGGCCAAGAGTGCGAGCGCCGTCACGCCCACGGCGAAGATGCGGACCATCTGCGCGGGCCAGGCGGGCGCGGATTCCCGGTCGGGACGAGCCCAGGTTTTATCGCGGCGGGAGTTCGGGTTAGGCATCTTGTGGCTCTTGGGGTTCGCCTTGGGGTTGAGGTGCATGGGGGCGTAGTTTCTTGTCGAGTGCATCCGCGAAGGAGATCACCGCGGGCTCATCCGGGCTGGCTTCACCACTTCCGTTGGTTTCGCCTCGCCGGCGCGGCCCGGCTTGAGCAGCGGCTGCGGTGCGGCGAATTTGCTCACCCAACACACGCACCGTCTGCCCGTCCTCGGCAGGCCAGTCTCGGCGACTGCGCACTTCGAACTCGTCCGGCGTCTGATGATATTGCGAGTCGATGATCGTCCAATAACCGCTGAACTGCGTATAGCCGCTTCCTTCCGTGAAGCGAACCATGCTCGCGCTCGAATCCGCGCTCACTTCGATGATCGTATTGGGTTCGAGCCGCGGCCGGATGGTCTCGACTACGTCAACCGTCTCCGGCATCAGGTTGTCCATATTGCCGCTGGGCGGAACGCGATAGCTGGTATTGAACATCTGATAGCTGGCTTCGCCGGAGCCCTCGGCCAATCGCTTCGCAGCTTTGGTATCAGACGCCTTGAGATTCTGTTTGAATGCCGTGCAAGAGTCGACCGTCTCGGCCAGATCGGTCCCGTTACGATCCAGTTGCCCGGTGGTTTGGTGGGCGAGGATCAAACTTACCCCCTTGCTGCGGGCCTGTTCGAGAATCAGCTTGATGCTGTCACTGATCACCTGCTGGAACTCATCGATGAAGACATAGACCTGTTTACGCTTCCCAGTGCGTTGGGCAGCGGCCGTGAAGAGCGAGTACAGCGCGAGCTTGGCAATCGCCGGCGCGCCGACCGGTTCCAGAGGACTGGGCAACGTGAAATAGACTACTTGAGATTCGTCGAACAGCGTGGGCATGTCGATGGCGTTGTCCCAGGCCTCCGGCTTATCGGCCAAGTCTTGTTCGGTCAGGTTCAAGGCGTGTGCGGCCGAGAGGCGGTTCACGAGCGCCGTCAGATGACGCGCATCACGCAAGTCGGTTGCCTGGCCGCCGGCCGCTTTGGTGGGTGCCGAGTCTTCCAGCTTCCGGTACAGCGCCTCGAAACTATTGATCTCGTATTCTCGCAATAGGCGGAGCAGCACCGTTTCGTTCATGGCCGAAAAGAAACCGCGTCCGTAGCCGATGCCATAATCGAGCGAGAGCGCCTGCAGAATCACTTGGGTGCATTGCTCGGGCGATAGCTGCGACCAGTGCGATTGGGTAAAGGGGTTGAAGACATAGCTGGAGTCGTCGGGAACGATGGTGAACCAGCGGAACTTGCGGCCAGCTTTTTGAGCCGCGTCTCGCGTCGCATGAAACAGCCAATCTTCTCCCTTGAGGTCGATAATCACGACTGAACAATCCAAATCCGTCGAAGTGGGGTCGGTGGCGATCAATTGCGCCGCTAGAGGACCGATGGCATACGAGGTCTTGTGAGCCCCCGTGTCCCCGGTGATATGCCCATGGCTCTTGAGCAATTCCCGATGCAACAGGACCGGATAGTCATGCAGAACGGACGTGCCAAGCAACAGATGATTGCGTTCGTCCGCGTCGTTCGAGCGGATCATGCGCTCAACGGCGATCTTCCAGGAATACTCGTCGCTCTGCTCAGGTGCCCCAGGTGCTTCCAACGAATCGTAGTAGCGCGAGAGCAGGTGCCCGCTGGTGGCAAACAATGTCAGCAGCAACAGCACAGGCGGCGCGGCTACCGCAGTGCCGACTAGCGCGAGCGCCAGCGACAACGTGGCCACCAGTTGGCCCTTTGACTCTTGGCGCGCCTCGGCGGCAATTGCCGCCTGGCGGGCTCGCCACGGGGCAAGCTTCTCTTGTTGTAAACGCTCGGCACTGGTTGCACGTTCGTTGGGTGCCAGCGAAGCAAGCCAGTCCAATTCAAATTGATCGAATTCAATTTCCGGTGGTGGTTCCGTTTTGCTTGCGGCTTGCGACGGTGGTGGCTCCGCCGGCAGGATGATCCCCATCGCCGCGATGGCCATCACGAACAGCACCAAGGTGGCAAACAGTAAGGAGTCGCGCACTACAACCGGCCGCAACCAGCGTGATGGAAAGCGAAACACCCCGATCGCTGGCGTCTCATGGCGGTTGTAGCAGCAAAAGATCCGCAACGCCCGACAGCTATTGGTAAGTGCCGACCAGATCGAGATCGGGCGTAGCGTGCCGGATAAGTTCACCAGCTGCCACAAAATCAGCACTGCGACCATGAACACCAAAATGCTCAACAGATTGGCAGCTGGCGCCCAGGCGGTTTGCATCAGGAACCGCTGAGCCGCGAAACCGAAAATCCACGCGCCCAGTAAGAGAACCGCTCCGGCACTGAAGCCAATCGATTCAGGAAAATCGGAGTTGAAGTAGTGCCGATCGGGGGGCGGCCAAAGATCCTGCCACTGGAGCGTCGTTTCGCGTTTCAGCTGCGGATGGGCCGTCATCCAGAAGGCAGCCTGTTTGGCAACGTAATAGGAAAACACGTAGGCGCAAGCTAACGCGAAACTAAACAGCAACAGGTAGGCCACGCTGGCGTTGGTGAACACGCCCATCACGGCCGCCACCGAACCACACGTGGCCAGCAAGATGATCCATGACAGGACTGACGGCATCTTGCCCGAGAACGCCACTTGAATAAATGCGACCAGAACGAAGAACCCGGCTGCGCCCAGCACCGACGAAGCGATCAAGGTGGAGAATGGCGCGAGGATGCTGGCCACCAGCACGATCGGTGTGGCGAGCAAGGTGGGTACGAAGAGGAGCCGGGCGACAGTGAGGGCGTCCTGCCAGAATGTGGTGACGCAGGTCCGGTGATTCAGTTCCGTATTGTCATGGCGCGGCAGCGCAGCTGCGTCAAGGGTCTCCTGACTTTGGGCGACATTGGGTCGCATCCGCACGCCCCGGGCCGATGCAGTCATTGCGGCCACGCGGAGGGACCATCCGCCCGTGCGACCAATTGAGACAGCATTCTAACGGGGCAGAAGCCATCCCCCAACAGGTTCGTGTTGCGGAATCACTGTCGCTGGGGGAGGTAGTCGGCGATTTCCGGGACCACTTCGACCCGGAACATCACCGGGCCGCGGTGCCGCCGTCGAACTTCGGCGAGGATTGGTTCGACCATGGACTGATAAGCTGTGAGGATGGTGACCGTGAAGCGGCCCGCATCGATGAAGGCGCGAAACGCCGGGATCTTGTAGCAATCAACGATCAGGCCGCGGCCTCGGGTAACGAGACGTTGGGGCGAGTTCCGCCGATCAATCAGGCAGCAACTCAAGCAAAGTCCCTGCTGGGCCGTATGCACATAGTAGGCGTGCGCCCAGCCGGCCTGAGTCGCGAAGCCTGGATCCATTTCGTGCAGCTCGCTGGGCGTCAGTCGTTTGTGGCCGGTTCGCAGGCAGTAGTGCAGCACTCCGAACAGCGCTGGCAGCGACTGCTCACTGAAACGGGCGGCGGACCAGTTTTTTGCCTTGCAGACAAGCGCGCCACGTGAATTAAGCGTCAAGAAGTGTCGCTTTTGGTCGAGTGGCCACTTGCGGATCCATCCCTCAGTCACCATGCGCCGCACGATGTTGCGGGCGGCCCCGTGGGTTCCTTCGGGGCAGAATCGTTGCCAAATGATTCGGATGTTGCTCACGCGATAGCGGTATACGTGCAGCAGAATCTGCCAATCGCGGTCGGTCAGTTCGGGTGGCTTTTCCATGGCATCACCACAATTCGTAGGGAAGACGACGGGCCTCACAGTCAACGTGAAACCGTTCCAGCCGCTCGGCTCGATACTTGCCGCCAAACTCGACGGCCCAACAAGGGTCGCCTTTGCCGTCGGCGATCACAGCATCCGGCAGGATCTGGTCACGGCGCGAGGGCGCTAGTTCGTCTTCCCCCAGCCAACCGGATGCCAGTTCTGGATGGTCGAGTCGGTAGCGCAGGTAAACCTGCGTGACGTGCAGGTCGTGAGTCACCTGACAGTGGTTCTTGATGGGTGGTCGGTGCTGCACGCCCGTGCTCAAAAGAGTTGCCGGACTGGCGACAAACACCGTCATGCGTGTGGCCGCAGCGTGCCAGCGAACTCGCAGCAGGCGCTCGATTGCCAGAAAGTCGGGAGGCGGCTGCTCGGGCCGCCACTGATAAAGTGGCCCGTGCAGTGGCAACAGCGGTTGCGCCAAGACATGGAACTCCAGCAACGCATGCTGACTTACCAGCCGCCGCAAGCGGCGAAAGGCGTTGACCGATCCAGCGGCCTGATCGGGCCACCAAACGCTCGCTGCCTGGCAGGCGGACATCAGCCGCACCCGGCGGGCGAGCACTTCCAAGATTTCGCCATCGCGCTGCGTGATCATGCCTGGGCCTCGCCCGGCCTGCCACGTTTCCCGGTTCGCCGGTTTGAGAAAGGAGATTTTTGGGGCTTCTGCAAATGACCAGCGGGGGAGGCTGTTAGCGACGGCGGTGGTTGCGAGTCCGGTGCATCGCTGGCCGACTTCGCCTGGGGTTCCGACTTCGGGGCGGATGCGACCGGGGATGGCGACTTTGGGGATGTCGGTCCGGCCGGACCATGGGCCGTGTCCGGCTCGGTGCGTTGCGTAACGACTTTCTGAAGTCGTTTTGCCAATTGGGAAGCCGCGTCAACGCGGTCGCTGGGGGAAGCATCTTGTTCCAGAAACCGCACCGCGTCTTCGACTCCGGCCAACACCGCATCGCAGGCTCGGGTTCTCAGAAACTCCCAGAACGATTGCAACATGGCAGTGAGTCCCACAGCACTTTTGCACGACAAGTCCGATGCCCTATTGAATCTTCCTGCACCCAGCAGGGTGAGTCGCTTTTGGAGGCAGAGTGATGGCGCTGTAGACCGCCCGAAATGTGGCACCGCGTGGCATTCGTACCGACGCTCGAAATGGCGCCTTGGTGTGCAGCAGGTGAAAATGAGAACTGTGACCGGCTATCGGTTAGGAGGGGAAATTCATCGGGAATTGCGCTAAACTATTGGTGCGGCAGGTAGTTGAGAAACGCACGTGGAGTCCGATGGCCTGCGTTTGTAGGGAAGGTATGCGCACGCGCGGGAAAATGCCATCTCGTGCCACGCTACGTGTGGATTCCGAAATGGACTGTCATTTTCGGGCAGTGATTGACACACCAAAATCGGCGACACCATGAGCGGTCGAAACTGCATTCGCTTTCGTGGCCGCGAGGAACCGATCCTCGGCGAGCGGTTTGTCGGGCGTCGAAAATACCTGCTCCTGAAACGACTCAACGCGCATGACGGCGAAGCCTATCGGGCCTTCGATCCTCACGCGGGGCCGGGGGGCGACTATCGTGCGTTGCACGTGCTGCCCCGAACACGGGCCACCAAACAACGCATCGACATCCTGCGAAGGCTCGGCGAACGCGGAGGGCATTTCCCGAACTTGGTCGACTACGCACGTGATGCGCACGGCGTGACCATCGTTTTTAGCTGGGTGCATGGCCCGACCTTGCGAGAGTATTTCGAGGGCATTAAGGAAAAGCGGTTTCCGCGCCCCAGTGCCGTCGAGGCCACTCGGATGATCACCCGGCTCGCGCACGGCCTGGCCCAGTTTCACGGCAAGCGTTTGGCCGTGCATGGTGATATCAAACCGGCCAACCTGATTGTTGCCCGCGAACCTTACCGATTGACGCTGATCGATTTTGGAAGTGCCTGGCCCGTGGAGCGCACGCGCCGACGGGAACCCGGTGATGGGGTCTCGGCTCCCTATGCCGCGCCCGAGCAATTGATCGATGGCGGCTTCGTCGATTGGCGGGCCGATCTGTTTGCCTTGTCGGTCGTCTGGTATCAACTGCTGACGCTGGAAGTTCCCTATGACGGCATGGGAGGCCGGGCCGGGCTGCCACAGTTTCGGGGGCAGTTTGCCGATACTCTGCAACTCCCCAGCCAATTGAGCACCGACGCCGAACAAATACCGCGGAGCGTTTGGGCAAAGATCGATGCCGCCATCGCTCGGGGGCTGGCACTGGATGCCGACGATCGATTTTTGGACCGGTCGTCTTGGCTCGATGCGTTGCAGGATATTCAGTCCGAAGCGCGTTCCCCTACTCCTCTGAGTGGGCTGAATCGGCGATTGCTGAGTTGGCTGGAAAAGCTCTTGCCGGGCCGGTAGGGCATCGAGGTGCCCGGTGAGAAAGACGGGGCCAGAGGCCCCGTCGAGAACATCAGTATTCTTCGGGCAACAAGATCGTGGTCACGGAACGATCCGCCTCGGTGATAATCCAGAACTTGGTACCGCCAAAGGTGTGGTAGACGGAAAAGAGACGCAAACCGTCAGCTAACGCCGAGTTGTTCGAATGCCAGTCTTCGGGGCAGCAATCTCCCCAATCGCCATCCGCATGGCGTCCCAGGGCGATCAATCGCTCTTCATGAGGAACCCGATCCAAAGCGCCAGGCGTGGCTACCAACAGCCCCAAGGGAAAACTGACACCTGCCAACCGTTCAACGCGATCGGCGTTCTTTTCTGGCGCAGTGGTTTGCTCCGCGAACTCTGTCAGCAAGTGATCGGCGATTTCCCACCAGTCGATTTCGCACAAGGCGCAATCCATGAGGTCCGCATACAGATCGGCGGTCACCGTGGGGGCCTGGTCGGTTATTTCCTCTTTAAGCTGGTCTGCCAGGTCTTGCTTTGCGTGCTGTTTGGGGTCATCCGCGTGATCCTCCATTGCGCGGTTCCAATGTCGTAGGGCTTCCTCGCGCCAATAGCGATAGCTTCCTTCTTCGTTGCCTATCCAAAGATTCACCAACCAAGTTTCTCGATTCGTCCATCCGTTGTAAGTCATGTTTGCAGTCTCCAAGATGCAGCCGGGGCCACCCCGGTCAGCGGTTGATCACGGCTCCCCCACCAGGACGTTTTTTGGCGTTGGGGGAGAGCTTTCACAGCTGGCTGAGGCTCTCCCCCAATGCCAAAAAACGATTTCTTTGTTCAGCGTCCTGTGCCGAACGCGGCGGGCCGGGAGCGGCCGCAAGGGGCATGAACGGCGACTTCAGGGGTGGTCGGGCGGCATGGGCGGGGGTCGACGGGCGTGACCCTTGCAGCGTGAGGCCCAGAGCGGGCGGTGCAGGACGCTGTCCACCTGGGGGAGCGAGGCGAGCGTGTTCCGCAATCGCGCAATAAGCGAGTCTCGCGCGGGGGGGCTGGGGAGGCTTTCCTAACGGCAGGCAGGCCACGTCGTCGATCACATCGCGAGACGCCTGCGTGGAGCATCGAGATCGTCAAGCTTTGGACGTTCACCGCGTAGCCGTGGTAGAATCCAGATGAGGGAAATCGGCAAGGGACGAAGATTGCGTCAGCCCCCTCGTAAAATCGGGAGCACAGGTATGGTGACGATTCAGGTTCCAGCGGATGTCGAGCGACTTATCTCGCGGGAGATGCAGCGCGGCGGATACGCGTCGACGGAAGAAGTCTTGCGCAAGGCGCTCCAGGCGCTTTCCTACCAAAACGATGACTTGGCCGCGATTGCCGAGGGGATCGCAGACATGGAAGCCGGCAGGGTCGTGCCTCTCGAAGAGGCCGAAACGGCACTCCGTGAGAAACTTGGTTTCCGCAAGCAGGCATGACCTACCGACTCGTGCTGTCCCATCGGGCGCTGGCCGACATCGAGTCCAGTGCCCACTGGTGGTCGGAACATCACTCGCCGACGGAAGCGAGTCGGTGGTTCGACGGGATTTTCGCCGCGATGGACTCCCTCAAGCAGGATCCTCAACGGCATGGGTTGGCGAGGGAGGCGGATCGATTTCCCTATGAATTGCGGCAACGCCTGTTTGGCGTGGGACGGCGCAAAACGCATCGGATATTGTTCACCGTGCGTGACGAGGAGATCGTGGTCTTGAGCGTTCGACATGCGGCCCAAGCGGATGTGACTCCCGGCGATGTTGCCTGATCAATCGCCCCCCTTCAGGCCGATGCCCACCTCCCGGGCAATATCCTTCAGTATCTTGGTCATCAAGCCAGGCGGGTTCCGCACGTGACGCAGTTGCCGAGACTCACGGAACTGCCCCAGGGCACGTTCGATCGGCCCCGGCCCTAGACGTCGGACGCACTGCGTCCACCAACCAACGTCGGCTGCGGCCCCAGTGGCTTCGACAAGTTGGTCGACCAGATACTGCGAGCGTTCGTTGAGTATTCCTGACACCAGTTGCAACGGTTGCCGTTGCGCTGGGCGCTCCCCACGCTGAAAAACGGCCAACCAACGACAATCCTTCGCCCGGTCGTAGTGAAAGCTCCGTAACAAGGTCAATCCGTGCTGCATCAATCCCTCTGCCGCCTTCTGCAAGGTGATGCGAACATCTTGGGAACGGCCGGCCTCGATGGGCAGTGCGGTAGCCACACCGTCGACGAAGCGACGATGAGTGCGTTGCGAACTGAATTTCTTGGCCAGGTAGATGGCCAAACGTTGTTCAAGTGGCTTGAGCCGGTAGAAGGTGCTGGCCGGAAAGCCGAGCGAGAAAAACCCACGGCTGTGGGCGATTTGCCGAAGCACTGGACTGACTTCGATGAAGCCATACGGCAACTCCTCGCTGACAAGCCCGGCGCGCTGGTGAAAATAGAACACCGAACCGAACAACCGCCAGTTCATGTCGATATAGGCACGCCGCCGGGCATCCCAAAACGCATTGCGGCACTGGAAGTCATAACCGCGCAGGATGTCCATATCGCGGCGCATCCGCGCATAGTCATCGCGGCTGGGGTTCCTCTCTCCCCGACGACGAAAGAGGGAGTGCAAGGTGCCGAACTCAATGTGCGAGGCACAGGCTCCCTGCTCCAGGTAGAGCTGCAACAGGTCGAACAGCAATACCTGGGCCGTCGCGCCACCGAAGCCCAAATGTCCGGGATAGACTTGCCAACTCCGAGCGACGCGCTGCCCCTGGGGACCGGTGATCGTGTCGGCGTAGCAAAGCGGCTGGCGGTCGGCGCCACGGGGACGCTTGGAGAACCGGAACAGGGGGAATTCGGCGAGATCGAAGTCGAAGGCAGCCAGCGTGCCGGCTGACGGTCGATCTTCGACTGGCGGGGCTGTTTTGTTCGCGTGCCCCCCTTTGGGGATGACGGCCGTTGGTCGCAGTTGCTCTACGAGCCGGGGCGCCAGATGTCTCACCGTGGTCCAGGCGGTCTCTTTGGTTGACTTGATTCCCCTCCCCTTCTGCATCGGCTCCTTTAAGGCATAAGTAGTGTTTCAAGCATCGATCTTTACTTCCCGAATCCCCTGCCGTTCCGGGCACTTGCCCAGAATTCTGGTGAGCGAAAACACGTGGCTCGGACCGGGTGCAGGTGAGTGAAAGCACGAATGCAATCGCTGCATCGGTGAGCGAAAACACGAATAAGGATTCCCCACACGCCATTGCACTGTGAACCGCTGAAGGAAAAAGCGGAGAACCTAGCGGGGCTGGCTGCAATCGCGTCTATGGAAGTTCTGAGTTGAGGATACATGCGGATCTCCATCAGCTACGGAATTTGGCGATAAGGTAGTCGAGGTTTTTTGATTCTCGCAGTTCCTCCAAGGCAATCTGCACCAACTCTGCCACCGTGAGTCGTGGTGCCCGGGGAAACTCCGTTCGATACCGCACAACTTCGTCATGAATCCAGGCGAGTTGTTCGGGCAGCACGCGGGTCGTCAGTTTCGGCCGGCGTGGATGCGCCATCGGCCGGGGAACAACCGACGACGAAGCCGACGGCGTGCAAACCTCCGTCGGAACGCTGACAATTTGCCGCACCTTATCGGTGGTCGAGATCCGTCGTTCGAATCTAGGCGGCGTAGGCAGCGTGGCCGGAATTTCTTCTCTGAGCTTCATGGGCCAATACCTCACGGGTCAGGGATTCGAAATCGGCGACGGCCCGTCCGGCCGAAGCCAGGGCCAGTCGCGAACGTTGGGCGTAGTCAAAAATCGACAGGCCATAGGCACGGGCCTTCTTGATGGCCGTTGCCCGATGGATGCGGGTGCGGAAGCTCTGTTCGGCCAAGGGGGCGAAGTTCTTTGAGAACCATTCGTTGATCGTCAGTTCGCGGGCGTCGTAGATGGTCACCAGCACCCGATAGAAATACTGGGGATCGATTTCTGGACGAAACTGGGCATACTCGAAGGCGACCTCCAACGTGCGATTCAGACTGATGAACGATTCCCGGTCTACTTCGCTGGTCAGAATCAGCCAGTCGGCCGCCATGAAGGCGTTGAGCGTGACGATATCGAGATTGGGAGGCGTATCGAGCAAGATGAAATCGAACCGGGGCCGCAGTGGGGTCAGCGCCCGCTGCAAGAGCGTGTCGCGCAGCGGTTGATTGGCGATGGCTGCCGGATCGAGGCTGTTGTCCCCCGGCGCAACGAAAAGGCCTGGTGTCGTGGTCGGCGTTACCAGCTCGCTGAGCCGGCCATACTTGACGGCGTCTGCCATCCGAATCAGATCCTCGGCCGGAGTCACGCCCAGGCCAGGTGCTACCGGTGCCTGGGGATCAAGGTCGACGACCAGCACCGTCTTGCCGCTATCCGCAAGTCCTGCTGCCAGGTTGATGGCGGTCGACGTTTTGCCACAACCGCCCTTTTGATTTGTGATTCCGATGGTCGCCATGTGCCTCCTTGCCACTCGCAAGCCGGCACGTTGCCGGCGCATGGCTGACAACGTGCCACACGTGCGCAATGTTTGGCAAGCGAAAAAAGTGTGCTCCCGTCTCCCTGGATGCGCGGGATAAGATCGTGGCCGGTTGTGAACCGGCCAGTTGCCAGCCATCAGCCGGCGCAAGGCCCGCCCGAATGATTCATGCGTGCCGGCGCGATGCCGATTCGCTAGAGTCAGACTCGCAAGACGCGGATAGGTCTTGTGATCGTGCAGAGCGAAACGCTTCGACAACGGTCTTCCGTTTGGGCAGCACGCCCGGTAAACCCGCCCACCAAGCGGGCTAAGGGGACGGAGTTTTCCATCCGTCACGTGCTGCGCCGGTAGAGCCGGATGCCATGAGAGTGGCTTGTCCGTGCTCGACGGAGGCTCGTCAGAGTAATGCGGCTGGTTTTGTATCCCAGTCGAGCAATCCTGACGTTCTATCCGATGGTCTCAGGCGCGGAGCCTGGGCGACGCGGACATGCTTGGACTCTGTGTGAGTCGAAGCCGTCATGCGACAAAGTAGGTGCGCGGGTCGCCACTGGGTGCGACCGCAAATCCTCCCACGGGGTCCGGGCCTTCCTTCGGAGGGTTCGTTCAACGTGCGCCGGCGTGGGGAGTTTCCAACCTGGTGACAGGTGGAACCGGGGCTTTGACCAGCCTCGGCGATCGACGGCAAATCCGTCGACGGCGAAAAGCTCAACCATGAAAGGCCCGATCGCCAAGGCGAAAGGGCTTGCCGGTCAGTTGTCAGGGAGACGTTGCCGAAAATGCCGCCAGCGGCCGAAAACGGGCCCAGGCGGTGGCGAACGACAGGGATCGGTGGGTAAGGGGGAGCTTCTGTGTTCTGCCCCCTGAAATGGCAAAGCGGCCGTCAAACGCCGCTTGCTAAAACTAGGCCCTGCCGGGAGGCGCGGCCTACGATCTTCTGTTCTCGGTTTTGCGATCGATAGTCACGTGACCCTGACAGCGAAGCGCATGATTAACGCGGGAACCACTGCGGCTGCCGGCTGGAAACCGGTGCCTGGGGAAGCGACGTCTGTAATCGCGAACGAGCCTGAGGGTTTGGATTCGCAAAGCAGCCGACGCTTCCGGTCGACCAGGTGATTCAAAAGCCGTAGTGGGGGAGTGGGTCCTCAGTAGAAGTTGCCGAACCGTTCGATGGGAATTGAGCGGGTAGGTAAGCGATGTCCCCTGCAAGGCAGTGGGGGCTCGTTGGTGCGCTACGGGTGGTGCCGGGCGCGAATAGCCACGACGAAAGGGATGACTGGCATTTGCCAAACGGAAGACGTGGCGCCGCTGGCAGTGCGCCCCATCAGGGGCCGCTGCCGCGCCGCCGCCTTGGTTGGCATCGTAGCGACTTGAGCGGACCGATACGGGAGTGTCGGTCCTCTGAGGTCGCGCCTGTGACGATGGACAATCGACGTGCGCCCAGCGCACGACGGTTTTCTGTCGAGGTTGGCGAAGCGATACGCCTATAAATTTGGAGGGTGCGAACTGGGGAATACAGTTTCGCACCCGGCAGGTGCATGAACTTCGCGAGCAGGTTCGGAAGCCAGGTGGTGGAACAAAGTCGGCGACGCCGCACACGAATCGGCTTGCTATAGCGCCCTCGGTATTGGCGCCGGCAAGTCCTGAGTCGTGGTGTTGGTGACGTTCGGCAATGGACCGCACTTCGGTTTCAAATGGCTCGGGGGTTGGCCACAACAACCCCCATCTTTCTGCGGTATTGGCTGGATTGGTGAAGCATGTTTTCTGAGTAGCCCGATCAGCAATCGTGGAATATCGATGCGTGGCAATGAGTGTGATTGGCTTCGTGCAGCAATTGGCAACCGCCTACCTGCCGCACGGCTATTGGTTCTATGTGACCGGGACGATTCCGCCCCACAAGGATCCCAGGGCTGTCGATGCCAAGTTGCTGGCGAAATACGGCATCGCCATATCTCGGTCGGCCCGAGCGCGTCGTAAACAGGCAGGCATGGCGAACCTGCATTACCTGCGGCACGAGCGGTTTTTCGTCATCCTGGCAACCTACGGGCAGCATGCATTCTTTGACGAAGAGCAGCGCCGGTTGCGCGACATCCGTCGACAACCGCTGATTTACGCCGGCTATTCCATCAGCTACAAGCGGGGCGGGCACCGTCGCCGCTCGGCGGACGGCAAGCCAGCGCAACGAGACGACCGCTGGCACAGCCGAGTGCAAATTGCACGGGGCGTGTATGGAGACTGGCGGGCATATTTTGTCGATGTAGCGACAAAACGATCAGCCAGCGCGTTGGCCCATGAGCTGCGCCGGCTTCCGTTCGAGCCCTATGCGCCGGTCCGGCAGCAATTGCTCAATCTGCTGCGACTGGTAAACCACGCCCGGCGGACCGCAGGAATGGACTTGGTGTCTGCCGATGCACTACGGTATCGCCGCCGAATCGTGCGCCCCTTTGAGCCCTTTGATGGCTCGGCATTTGACGATCGCAATCAGGCGACCACATCTGGCCAGGATGATGACAAGTTCGACTGAGCTGGCAATGACCGCCCGTTAGCAATGGATCGCAGGGCCTCGTGGAGGTAGGTCAAGTCGGTCATCGCTATCTTTGAGATCGGAGCAGACAACCGCACGAAGCCGCCGGCATAACAGGTGACTGCGATTCCCAACTGCTGAAACCGTTCTGTCAGCTTGGCTTCAGACTCCTGGCAAAGTGTTTCAACAGGGGCGTGAATCAACACGATTCCCGTGCGAAACTCTGAGTCGGGCTCGATGACCGACCAACCAGCGGTCCGAGCAACCTCGGTCAACATGGTCCGATTCTGCTGTTGGTGATTCAGACGGACGTCCTTGTCGTTGAGGTGTTCTTGGATGGCTGCAAACCCCGTGACGAGGGGGACCGCGTTGACGGTTTCGCCGAAGCCACATGCCCAGGCGCCGGTCATTTGTTGGGTCAGCGAAAACAAGGGGTCGGGAATTCGAGCCGATTTCTGGCGACTGAGCCGAGTGCCACAAACCGCGATTCCCAGTGGGAGTCCGGATCCGAGCCACTTGTGGGTGCTTGCAAGGTAGAAGTCCACCACTTGCATGATGTTGCCACACGAGAGGTGCCCAATAGCTTGTGCCCCGTCCACGGCGACGAATTTCGGTGCTCGGAAATTACCCAGGGGCCGGACGATCTCTGCTACAGGCAGTTGAATTCCATCATGGCTCACCGCCGGTAGAAAAAGGCCATCACAGCCAAATCGCTGATAGGTCGAAAGGATCCGCCCGACGATTCCAACTGCCGATGCTTGCTGGAACAAGATGGCTTGCCGGAGGGGGACAGTCGTAAGTGTCCTGCTCTGTCGGCGACATGCCTGGACCAAGAGTCGCCTGAAACCGGGCCACAGCAAATCGACCGTCAATGGCCGTTCGCAACTGCGGACGAGTTGGAGGATGGCAAAGCGAGCCAGTGCGGCGGTGCGACTCGCGAATAGAACGTCTTGTGTCGAAGTAGCTCCGACGAGACGACGAACCGCATCTTTCAGGCCGTTTATCCCAGGCCAAGTGGTGAGTGCTGGGAATGGTGGTGCGGTTCGCCCAGAATGAAGGACCGCTCCTTCGGTTAGCCAGCGAGTCGCGTACAGCGACAAGCCCTCTTCGCTGCTGAGTTTCGCGAAGTCCCAGTAGGCCTGCTGGGCGCTGCACGTCATCAGGCCCAGCCTGGCCGTGTCAAGATACAGCCGGGTGGGGGCCAATTGCATGGTGGATAGTCAATGCTACCCGTGATCTTAAACTCGCGAAGGGACGTGATCCACCAATTCCCCATAGGAAACGGCAAATAGCTTGAGCCGGTCGAAACGCTCGCGCGCCAGACGAAGGTCGGCGGAATCGAAGCTGAGCACGAAACGCACAGTGCGTGACTGCTCATCCAGTTCTTGTTCTCCGGTTGCCCGCTGGCCATAGACGCCGAAGTCACGCAACAAGTCAGGCTCGTTGACCAAGTCCGATTCCCTGACGAGCCAGACGGTAATTCCACGATAGTGCTGGTCATCAAGCCATCGGCAAGTCTCCGCGATTGGAAGTGAGCACTCTGGCGGCCATAAGTTCCAGCCCAGAATCACGATCCGCTCGATGCTGACGCCCTGGTTAATCGCCTGGATGTTGGCCGCCATGCTCCGCTGACCGGGCGGATCCTGCCAATAGTCAGCGGTTTTCAACCACGCAACGGATTGATACTCGTCCAGCCCAGGCGAGAGCAACAGCCGTTCGTAGGCAGTCCGCCAGCCTTCGGTGCTCAGGAACGACACTCGACCGCGCCCCAGTTCGTCAATCTCAACGCCCGCCTCCGCCAACTTAAGCGCCGCCAGGTCGCGGAGCAGCGGATCCCGTGAAGCTCCCAACCGCGCGAGAGCATTGAGGAATTGCTCCTCCCCGAGGAACAGCGCGGCGGTAGAACCATCAATGGCTTGCCCCGCAATGGGCTCCGGCTCCTCATTTACCCCGGTGAGAGAAGCAAGCCGCCATGAGGCAAGGACCAGCCAGAGGCTCAAGAGTTGCGGCGAAAAGGTGTCCGTGGCGAAGGCCTCCAAAGCTGCGGCAACTGCAAGCGCAACGAGACCAAGGCCAGTGTAGTTGACGAACAAGGATTGGCTGGATTTAAGCCGAATGTGCGATTCATTACCCACACCCTGGAGATATTACAACGATGGGTGCATATCAAGTCCTACAGTTCCAACACGCTCGTAGTTGACAAGGACGAGCCGTTGCCCCCAACAGGCAGAATCGCTATGCCGCCTGCGGCCAATCGGCGAAGACTGCCTCCGCTTGGGCCATGATGGCATCAAAGAACGGCTCAAGATCGTCGGCTTTCACCCCCTTGTTGCGAAGGACACGCTTGACCGTAGAACGGACTGACGCTTTGACGTCCTCGCGGTGCGGCTCTGTCCAGTCGACCTTGAGGTTGCGTTTGATCGATTGAACAACTTCATGCACAAGGTCTCGCAAAAAGTCTTGCGAGTAAAGTTGTTCGTAGTTGGCGGCGACAGCATCATAAAACGCCAGCTCTTCATCAGCCAAACCAAGTGACTGGGCTCGTGCTCGGTCTGCATCCATGTCCTTCTTGATCTGAAGCATCGCCTGAACGACGGCAGCGGCATCTACCAGACGATTGTGATAGCGTTGCAGCGTTTTCTCCAGAAGCTCCTTGAAGCTCTTTGCTTTCGCAAGGTTTTTGCGAGTCCGATTCTGAATCTCATCGCGCAGCAGGGCTTCAAGTAGTTGCAATCGAAGGTTCTGCTGAGGCTGGTTCTTAAACGTTTGGAGAAAATCGTCGTCAAGAATCGAGATATCCGGCTGCACAATGCCAGAAAGCTTGAAGATGTCAACGACTCCTTCGGATTCAACGCTGTCGTCCACCAAGTCGCGGACCGCTTTCTCAAGGTCTCGTTCGGGCCTTCGGCCTGGAATCGTCTTTAGAATCTGGTGCCGAACGCGCTGGTAGAAGATCACTTCGTCAGCGAATGGACGGCAGTCGTCAAGATGCTTGACCAGCAAGAAGGCTTGCGAAACGCGAAGTTCCGCATCCAGAAAGTGCTGTTTATGCGCGTCATCGTCAGTCAGCACGCCAAAGACGTGTGCGTAGCGGTCTTCAAGCTCGATCCTTGTCAACCGTCGCCAATCACCATAATTGGTTCCCTCGGGCATAAGCTGGCGGACGGCGTCCAGGCACTCGGCGAAAACCGCCGCCGCCTTGTCAGAGATGTCAGGCGCCGGATCGCCACGACCACCCCCTTGCGAGTATTTGCTGGTGGCTTCGCGCAGTTGATCGCCAATGCCAATGTAATCCACCACCAATCCGTGCGGCTTATCGCGGAAGACACGGTTGACCCGCGAGATCGCCTGAATGATGGTGTGACCACGCATCGGCTTGTCAATGTAGAGCGTGTGCAAGCACGGAATATCCGTCCCGGTAAGCCACATATCGCAGACGATGACCATGCGGAGCGGGTCGCTCGGGTCGATCATCCGCTTCTTGATCGCGTCACGCTGTGCCTTCGTCGTGATATGCCCCGCCTGGCTCCATTCTGGTGGATCCTTTGACAGATTGCCGGTCATCACAATCTTTACTTCCGGGCAGTTCGGTAACGCGGTCAAGGCGTCGTAGAGCCGCACGCAGTTCTCGCGCGTCATGCAAACGACCATCGCCTTGCCCTGGAGCGTTTCGTTGCGGTCGAGGAAGTGAGCCAAGAGGTCTTGGGCCAGTTCGTCAACGCGGTCCTTCGCGCCCGCAGCTTGTGCCAAGGCTGCCCATTTAGACTTCCGTGCTTCCAGGTCGCTGACGGGTTGGTCATCGGTGATCTCTTGCAGGGCCGCATCGATGTTTTGCTTCGTCAGGTGCAGCTTGATCTGTCGCGGAGCATAGAAGATGGGCACAGTCGCTTTGTCTTCCTGCGACTGCTGAATGTCGTAGGTGTGAATCAAATCGCCGAACACGTCGGTCGTGTCGGCTCCGCTGAAACTGATCGGTGTGCCGGTGAACCCGAGCCGGCGAGCGTTCGGCAATGCCTCGGCCAGGTATCGCGCGTAGCCCTTGAGGAATCCGTATTGGCTGCGGTGAGCCTCGTCCGCGATGACAATGATATTGGCGCGCTGCGAGAGAATGGGGTGCTCGATCTCTCCTTCCTCCGACTTCAGCCGGAATTTCTCGATCGTCGAGAAAATGACCTCGCCCCCTTCGGTCCGCAGCATGTCCCGCAAATCGTCCACGCTGTCGGCGTGCTTGACATCGCCGACAAGAGCGCGAGCGGCCACGAACTGATCGTGCAATTGATCGTCGAGGTCCGTTCGGTCCACTTGAATGACGAACGTCGGGTTCCGCAGGGCGGGGTTATTGCGTAGCAATCCCACGAGGAACGCCATCGAAAGCGATTTACCCGAGCCGGTCGTGTGCCAGATCACACCGATGCGGCGATCGGCATTCGGCCGAAACGACTCAGCCGCCTTCTGGGCTGCAATCCGCACCGCGAAAAACTGGTGATACTTGGCTGCCTTCTTGGTGATCTTCTCGTTGGCGGACTCGAACACGAGAAAGTGACGCACGTAGGCCAGCAGCCGATCCTTGGGAAACAGACCCTCGATGAGGGTCTTCATTGTGCCGGTGGTGTTCGCCTCGATGTCGAAGCCGTCGATCGACTTCCACGGGGCGAACCATTCCATGTCAGCCGTCCAAGCCCCGTGCAACGTCGTCACGCCATCGGAGACGACGGTTATGGCATTGAACTCGAAGAGCTGGGGAATGTCGTGCCGATAGTGGCCGATCTGATTGTGGGCGTCGTTGACTGTCGGGTGTTCGTCGTAGGGGTTCTTCAGTTCAAACACGACCAGCGGCAGACCGTTGACAAAGATGACAATGTCCGGCCGACGGTCGTTCTTGCCGTGGATGCCAAACTGGTTTACGACGAGAAAGTCATTGTTCTCAGGCTCGTCCCAATCGACAGCATAAATGTGCCGATGCTCGACGAGGCCACCGGGAAGCTCGACCTTGATCTCGATTCCGCGAGTCAGATCTTGATGAAACGCCAGGTTGCGGCGAAGCGCATCGACGCCTTCGGGCCGGGCGAATCGGCGGACAGCCTCGTCGAGCGATCGTTCTGGGAGATCGGGGTATCGACGCTTGAGCTCGGCACGCAGGATGTCTTGGAAAACAACTTCCTCCGGCTGTCGCGTTAAGTCCTCGCCGGGCGCATAACGGTAGCCCAGGCCGGTGATCCGGTCGATGGTCGTCAGCTCGAATTCAGATTCCGAACCATGCTGGGGCATGGACCGCCTCGCTGGGATGTTGTTGGATTAGCGTTTTCGGGCCTTTCGTGTGCCGGCACTCAAGAGATGGTCGCCACAATGACCGACGACAATAACCCCGTCATCATCAGAACGCCTGTGAGAAGCAAAATGGATTCTCAGGCAGGTGTCTTGATCGTTCCCATGTTTGAGATGCGGCGAAATGTCCAATTCCACTCCCTCAAACTTGATAGTCCGCAAATCCTTAGCTGTCTTGTCCCGGTTGGTCATCTTGCCCTCCGCCATCGCAATGTCGAGTCCATTGGTGCGGCTGCGGAATTCGTCTCCGATCTGTCCGCTTCTTCCGTCCTTCTGGAACACTAGGTCATGCATCGTGGTCGCAAGATGCCAGAGCATTCGGAATGCGGTTGGTATTTCGTCCTCCAGCTCGTTGAAGCCTGCTCGTGCTGCTGAATCGCGTGCTTGCTCCGTGATCACGATTCGATGGGGAAACATGGTTGCAATGGCCTCCACGACTTCGGACAAAGAAGTCATCGGCAGACCGCGGTTGGCGACGAGTTGCTTGAGAGCTTCGGTCAACTCCTGGTCTTTGACGGCCGCCCTGGCCTGCCTTTCCATTTCTGACCGCAGGTATTGCTCCGTCCTAAGCTGGTTATCCAGGGTATTAACCTGCTCGTTAGCTCGGTCCCGTTCCTTTTCCAAGGCGTCAACTCTTTCGGAGAGCCGCTTCACCTCACTATCGCAGTAGTCCAGAAACGCTTGGTCCTTGTCGCCAGCCTTGGCCGATTGCAATAGCTGTTGAAGCTGGGCCCTTCGCTCAATGTCGTCCACATCGTCAATAGAACCGACCGAAGGGGCGGTCGAAGACGCAAAGCGTCGAGCGAGTCCATCGACGATCAGTTCCTGGACCACTTGTGGACCAAGGGACTTGATGTCCGTCGGTATGAAGAATCGATGTCGGCGAGAATCCCAGGGGGCATCGACGTTTAGCCCCGGGAGGTAAACGCGAATCATTCCACTGGTGCAACGGTATTCTCGTGGCAGAATAAATTCAAATTCCGCATCAAGCTCTTCGCTCTGCCCCTCGTAAACCACTGCGATCCCAGCAAGGACTCGCGCGAGCGTCTGTGGGTCAAGCAATGGACGACCCAAGAAGCGATCGGAACGAATGACGACCAGCGGGCATTCTCGCTGCGGGTCAATGAGAGCGTCTCGCAGCATTGCCAGATCCCCGACCTGCAACGCGTGGGGATTAGGCGACAAGAGGATCGACCCCAGTCGTCCGCTCCACTTGTCGTGATTCAGCAGAGTGATCACCAGTCCTGGTGAGGACGGAGGCGGAGCGTCGGGCTCTGGTCCAATGTAGCTAGGAAGCAACCAGTGGTAGTTGGCCACCGCGACTTCGATGCTACCATCATCTTGTTTGGCTAGGCCGACTTCGGTGCACCACTGGCGATGCGTCACGTCGTCGCACGGATGTTCAAAGCGGACTGCCCAATACTCCGGTGACTTATCGTCGCCAGCCCCGATGTAGCGCCGCGTTTCGACAAGGACGCCTCGTCCCCCGGGAGGCGACCACTGCCCTCCTTTGAAGAACCAGCTCCCGCCAGTGTAGGCGGTGTTGCGCTCGACTCTCTTGCCAATCCAAAAGCGGACGTCCCGAGCAACATCTCCCCACGGGACAGGCTGATCCGTGTTTGAAAAGAGCCGGAACCGCGATCGGTAGTGCAGCCGTGCAGTTGTAGGCAAAGACATGGCACGTCCCCCTTCGCAACGCGTCAAAGAATTCCACTCGAACCGCGGACAACTTCCAGCAACGCCTCAGTCACAGTCACGCTAATGTTTTCCCTCACTGGACTCAATCGCACCGAGTTTCGTTACAAGATGCTCGCCGAGCTTCTGAACAACTTCAAGGAGTTGACGAACTTCGTCCGCCGATACCTGCACACGACGGCCGGCGACGGCCGTTGGATCGGACGTGGCGGCGATGTATTTCTCGTCGATGACGCCCATCGTGTGAGCCAGTAGATGCCGCTTCTGGAAACAGCGCACCGCAAACGCCCATTCGTCTGTGTGAATGCCTCCCGGCAAGTCGATACCGAAGACCTTCTGCACGTTGGTGGCGGCGTTGTTTAGGTTCTGGAAGGAGACCGCCTCGGCCTTGGCCGGGTTCGTCGCCTTGGCGGCGTTCACACGGCACGCCTCGCGGCCGAAGCCGTCGAACACGGACACCGCGTTTTCCAGTGCGTCTTCCAGCAGGTGGCGCTTCAGGTCGGCATCCTCGACAGTCGCAGCAAGCTCGATTTGCTTGCGGGCTAGCTCGCAGTTCTTGGTGAGGATCTGTTGCGAGTTGTGCGTGCCGCAGTCAGGGCAAAAGGCGAACACGCCATAGACGGCATAGCGGAGCGTGCATTGACCGCAATCGACGATGGTTTCCAGCGTCTTCTCGCGGTAATGGCGAATCGGCTGCCGAGCGCCCTGCTTGACCTTCATGCTGACGCCAATGCCGAAGCCGCCGCGCGGCTTGATGTCGAACTCCATTTTCTTCAGTTCGCGGTGGAAGTAGTCGCCCATCTCGCGCAGCGCGATCGACTTGGCATAGGCGAGTTGTTGCTGCGTCCAGAAATGATCGTGCGGGTCTTTATGGCCGCAATACGGGCAGTAACACGGCAAGTTGTCGCCGGTGAGTCCCGTTCCCGGTTGAATCTTGAAGTAGCCCAAACACTCGTTCTCGGGACACTCACGGCCGATGAACCCCTCTTCATCGGCCTTGATGGGAACCTGAATCGACATTTGATCGCCTCGTCCTCGTCGCAGTGTCATACGACCTCCTTGATCTTGCGTTCTGCGTTCCGCAATCTAATCTCGCCGGAAAGAAGCTTCGGGAGCAGTGAATCACGAAGCGTTACTAGAGTCCGAGATTGTTGAAGATTTGCAGCAACCCGGTCCATCAACGGTTCGAGCCTTCGGCCCAATTCAACTTGCGCCGCGCCGAGTGGAGCCGTGAACTTCATACGCCGTTGATCACGAAGACTTACATAGTCCGCCATGTCCGTCTGTCCCTTGACCGCGTCGATTTGGTCCGACAATTCGTCCGATTTCATCCACTGAAAAAGAACGTGTGGGTCCAACTGATCACGTTTCATCGACCGCCAAAAACACAACTGCGGCGAGTAGACGAACTTCGGTGTGGTTTTGTGCACGAATGCGAACCGACCAACGGTCCCCTTTGACGTGAACGCAACGTCGCCTGGTTGGGACAGTTTCATTCCGGCAAGACCAATTCGTGTTTCGGCCAAGAGATCACTACCTGCTAAGTCAAATCCCCCCCCATTCAGATTGCCTGCTCGCACGAACGGAAGGCCCGGCGCACCAAGCTCGCTGTTCTTCGCCCGATATCCATCGTTGACCGCCAGGACCGCGTCGGCTTCAAGTTTGCCAATGGTGATTTCGCTTCCTGGCTGTTGGTCAAACCACGACTTGAACAGCGACCGGGCCATCGCCTCCAGCGTCTCATTCGTCCGCCGGTTCAACTCGATCTTGTCGTCTAGAGCTCCGAGCAATCCGGCAGTTGCTACCTGCACATTGATTTCGGGGAGCGTGATCGACATACGGCGCTGATCCGTCAGACTCACATAGTCGGCCATGTCTGTCTGGCCTTTCACGCTGTTCGCTTGGTCGGCAAATTCGTCCCCACAAAGCCAGTAGTAGAGAAAACGAGGATACAAGGTTCGCGGATCGTTCGATCGCCAATAGCACAGTTGCGGCGAATAGACGAACCGTGGGGTATCTGCGGTGACGAAGGCAATTCGTCCAACTGATCCCTTTGAGGTGAACACTGCATCCCCCGGGCGGGCAATCTTCTCACCAACTTTGTTTAGATCAGTGCTTGGAAAAAAGTCGCACTCAGCGAAGTGAAACCCACCATTCACATTTCCGGCTCGTGCAAACGGGAGCCCCGACGATGCCAATTCCGAGTTCTTTGCCCGATATCCATCTCCGATCGTCAAGATACCGAGGTCAATAAGCTCCTTGGTTTTGTGCTGTCCCGGACTAATTCGCATTGGTCACCTCGGCGATCAGTACGTCGCTCAAGGAACTACGAATTAGCTTCTCCAATCGTCGTGACTCTGCGAACTGCTCCTCCAACTGCTTCAGCAGCTTGGGGAACTTCTCCTCGAACGGTTCGTCCTCGTCGTCGGCGTCTTCAGAGCCGACGTAGCGGCCGGGCGTGAGGGCGTAGTTGTGTTCGCGGACCTCGTCGAGGGTGGCCGCGCGGCAATGCCCGGGGATCGCGTCGGGCGCCCCTTTGCGCCGATACTCGCGATAGACCGCGGCAATCCGCTCGATCTCCTCCTCGGAAAGCTGCTTTTGCTTTCGCGAGCCGGGGATGAGCGAGCCGAGTTTGCGAGCGTCGATGAACAGAATCTCGTCGGTTCGCTTGCGGTTCCCCTTGCCGCCGCCACGTCCTTTCGACAGGAACCACAGGCCGCAGGGAATCTGCGTGTTGGCGAATAATTGACCGGATAATTGAACGACCGCGTCGACGTAGCCCGCTTCGACAATCGCCTTTCGCACTGCGAGCCGGGCTGTTTCGCCGTTCGATAGTTCGCCCGTCGCCATGACGAAGCCCGCCGTTCCATTTTCCTTCAGGTGATGGAGGAAGTGGAGGATCCACATGGTGTTGGCGTTGCGGGGGGCGAGTGGCATCGGCTGGCCGGCAATCGCCAGGCGAGGATCTTTGTCGGGGATCCGGTCAGCCCCCCAGCCATTGGCGCCCTTTGAGCCGTCATTGAACGGCGGATTGGCCAGCAGGTAGTCGGCTTTGAGCGTGGCGTGCTGATCGTCGAAGTAGGAGTTGCCCAGCTTGATATTGCCATCGACGCCGTGGATGAACAGGTTCATCCGGCAGAGCCGGTAGGTGAAATCCTTGCTCTCCTGGCCGACGAACGACAGTTTACCCGAGTGCTTGGTAAAGATGTCGGACTGGACGAACATGCCGCCCGAGCCGCAGCACGGATCGAAGACTGTTCCCTCGGTCGGTTCAAGCAGGGCAACAAGAGTGCGGACGATGCTGGCCGGCGTGAAGTATTCGCCGCCCCTCTTTCCCTCGGAGTTGGCGAATTCGCCGATGAAGTATTCGTAGACCCGGCCGATGGTGTCTTCGCCGCCGTGGTCCTGCTTGAAGAT
This sequence comes from Pirellulales bacterium, assembly GCA_019636335.1. NCBI lineage: Bacteria > Pseudomonadati > Planctomycetota > Planctomycetia > Pirellulales > Pirellulales bacterium. The sequence goes on along the minus strand of JAHBXR010000005.1, from coordinate 33,645 downwards.
GTCTTTCGAGAAGAGGTTGATCAGCCCGGTGGCGTTCTCTCGCGAGAGATTCGAACCGGCGAACACTCGCGGCAACAGGCCGCGCAACTTGTCGGGATACGCCTTCTCCAGGGCTTCAAGGGCGTCGTCGAGGATGACCTTGATGTCGTCGGCCTGGGCGTTCTTGAGCAAGTGGTCCCAGCGGGCCTTTTTGGGGACGATGAACGCGCCGACCGAACGGTATTCGTCGGCGTCCTCCAGAATGGCCTGGGCAGTCTTGGCATTCTTGGTGTGGTAGTCGCTCTTGGGATCGGCGATCAGCCGCTCAAGCTCTGCACGCCGCTTCTCGAACCGCAGCGACAAGAACCGCAAGAAGATGATCGGCAGGACATAGCGTTTGTAGTCCGCCGGCTCGATCGACCCGCGCAGCTCCACCGCCGCCTGCCAGAGTTCCTTGGTGATCTCGGCAACGCCGTTGGCAGTCGGCTTTTCGCGACTCGCCTTGGTGCCCCTGGCTTTCGCCATTTCGAATGCTCCTGGGATGTCTTGCGATTGTGCTGCGGGAATGTGCGAGCACAGTTCGATCAGCCACGCAGATTCTGCTACTCGGCCAGCTCGGACGTGCCCGCCATCATTGGCTGAGCTTCGGGTTTACGATGGACCCTCTTGAATTCGGCGAGGTCGATTTCGCCGGCGAGCGTTGCCAGGACTTCGAAGACCGCCGAGATCGCCTCGTCAGCAACCGGCTCCTCGTCAGGCCCATTGGGGAGCTCATCAAAATACTTCGTTTCATCGACAGGCTCGTTGCACCACTCTTCGACGGCGACAGAGTCAATCGCGGGATTTGTCGCGAGGGCGTCCAGCGCGAGCGTGCTCAGCCGGAGGTTGAATGCCTTTGCCAGACGCTGGCTCTGCGAGTCGGTCAAGCCGGCGCCATCGTTGAACTCTCTTGCAAAGCGACAAATGGCAAGCGCGGCGGGCCGATGGTGCATGGCATCAAGTGGTTGCCAGGACGTGAAGAATCGAGACGTCTTCAGAATTTGCACGGTCTCGCCGTAGTCTGCCCCATTTCGGGTCAGTTCCGCCGCCCACCACAGGCGGCCGAGGGCGTTCTTGCTGTCCTCCCCCATGAAACGATCAATTGCGACGGCGTGAGCGCCGTCGCCTTCTTGTTCGCCGAAACGCCAGCGAACGTAATCGGGCTTTGCGACGATATTGAGGTAGTGCCACACGCGTTTGTCCGCCGCTTCACGTCGATGCAAGCGAAGGCAGGCATGCACACGCGGGGCAAGCCACTGGTCCGACTTGTCTGGGGCGTGCTTGAACCGTTCCATTGCCTCGTCCACCATCGCCAACAGCGGTGCAATGTCAATTTCTCGCTCAAGTGGAGAATTGACGATGAACGCGGCGGCATCAATGGAGGCCAAAGAGCCGTTCCGAAAATTCTCGTCGAGCAGCGTCCGGACGCTGGGTAGCAGACCGTGCAACGGTGTCACGATACGATTCCTTTTCTCAGAAGAGTCTGGGTCGATTTTCGGAGAGCCTTGTTGGCGCCTACAAGATCGCCAATGACGGCCTCGGACCGCGACAGAAACGTGGCCGAGCCTGGATGCGCCTGCCATTCACCGGCGGCCAGGTTAAGAATCTCGGTTTCGCTCTTGGCGGGTTCGATCTCGGGCAGAATTCTCTTCAGCACCTCCGCATGCCATTCTCGGTTTGGCCAAGTCGGGTCTTCGCCATCTTCTCCCGGGATGACCGCTGACATGGCGTCGCCCAGAAGCGCCATCCAAACGCTTCGCGCGATGGACATGCGGGTGCTGTCGTGCAATGCCTGCTCGACCGGGGAGCGGTCTTTCGCGTCGCGAAGCAACGGTTCCAACCCCTCAAACGATGAGTTCAGAAGTATCTCCGGCAGGGGTTGGTCGAGGTCGACGACATGCGATGAGTCCGAAAACTGCCGTGCGATCGGCGGGGCCGACTCAGACTTGAAATCGCACCACTTGACGGCAAGCGTTCCCGCGATTCGGAGACTCTCACTGGGGTCAAAGTGCAACGTCCAAGACTCACTGACTGCGACCGGGCGATGGGGAACTCCCTGCACGGCTGCGGTCAGGATTGCCTGTAGCACGACTTTTTCACGAAATCCGCTGCGTGAAATCGTGGTTTTCGCTCCCCAATGTGAAGGACCGAGAGGCGATCGCTGCAAGGGAATCGGTTGCCGCGTGTTCGTGGGGCGACATGAAGCGACAACCACGAGGTTCACGGCACCATGTTCATTTTCAAATCGCTCCAGTTCGGCAGGCGGCACTTCAACATCAATGCGAAGCGTTAGGTTCGTCCAGTCATTTGGATCGTGGCCGAACAATAAGATGGACCGCTCGTTTGGCAGAATTGCTTCGGGCGGCACCAATTGATTGTCAATACGGGGCTCCGTAAGACTCAACTCGAGCTCGCCGACAAGCGTTGGGTAGGGGAAAATCGTCTTTCTCATGCCGTTCCTTTCGGGACAACGATAACCCTGCGAAGGTCTACCACAACACTTGACTCGTTCGCCGGAACGGGATGCGACTCTCTGTCAGTCGTCCCGCGGAAATGAACTTCGCGAGTGCCAGGCTGGACTCGCAGTTGATGTCCTTCGACCGCGCAGTTGTTGCTGATCGCCTCAATCGACTCCCAGAGAACTGGCTGTCCACCGCCGGTCTCGGCAACAAAAAGGACCGCGGGCGTCATCAAGACCTCGCGCGCATTGGGCTTCATTCGCACACGAGCTTCAACATTCCATCGTCCCTGTTTGTCGACTTCTCCTTGTTGAGCGATGACACGGGGCCTTTCCTTGGCGACCGAAACAGGCTCTGTCCCCACTCGGAAGAGTTCGCGCAGGGAGTTGGGGCCGTTTCCTAGATCGCGCGAGACTGGCTTGACCAAGTCGCGGAGAACCTCGATTGCTTTCTCCAAAAAGGCATCGAGCTTACTCACACAGCCGCGCGTATACGCGGCCTTCAATTCAGGTGTTGCCATCCATTTGTTGTGAGACGGCGGTTCGGCTGTCCGGAGAAACTCATCAGCCGCCAAGTCCGCAGGTTGGTCACCGGCAGCGGCGCCACAAAGCAGCAGCGCATGGAACGGTCGGCTCCCAAGGCAGATTCCGCCAAGTTTTCGTTCCGAGACAACCATGCCTGGTCCACGAAACATCGCCAACCGATTGCATTCTGTTCCTGCTTCATCTTCCGGAGCATATCGGACAAGAAGCACCGCCTCATGCTCATATTCGGGGTGCTTTGGATCAACCTTGCGAGACGGAAGCGATAGCGACACGGGTTTTCGCACGATCTCGCCCGGCGTTTTGAGAGTTTCCGCGAAGCTATCCTCGCTGAGTGCTTGCAGCATCCGCCAAAACTCAGGCTGAAGCTGCCGAGCATCCACCTCCGCCGATGTGATTGGCGCGTCTTTGTCGTAATCCGCTCGACCGCCATAAGTCTTGACCGAGACTGACAGCTTTCCGCTCGAAAGCGCGGGGAAGAAATGCGTAGCTGCGGCCTTCTCAATCTCCTCTGCGAGTTCACGGGCAGACTTGAGGCGATCGGAGCTCGGGTCATGGAACCCGACGACACAAGCAGACGTTCCACTGCCGAGGTCTTCCCGGCCAAGATAGAGGTCTCGCGCAAGGGCATCGTTATCCCAGAAGGAAACCGCGAAGGATCGATTCGCATCATGCGGCTGACCAAACCAGCTTGGTCCGGCGAAAGCCTCGCCCTCGACCTCATGCCAGGGTAAGTCGCAACGGCCGATCAATCGATGATTTCGAAGGCCGGCCTCTGAGGGATGGGAAAGATTCGAACAGAACATGACCGCTGCGAAGCGGGAAGCGCGCCACAAGACGCCTTTCCCCAGACCGAACGCCCCACCTTTGGTTGCAGTTCCCTCCTTGTTCGAATCAAGATTGTTCCGGCACAGCGCCGCAAACTTTCCGTCTCCACTTTCTGGACCTAGCAGCCCCGTCGTGCCTGAATCTTCAATGACCAGCAACATCAGATGGCCAGATTCTTCGAGCGATTCCAGGCCGTCTTTGATCAGCGACCCCAACTTCTGCCGATTGTGCGTTGAAGCATCGAGATGTTGGTGGAGTTCCTTCCACTTGATCGACTTCTGATACTTTTGCAGGTCGCCGTTGCGCAATTCGATAAGGCGAAAAACTACCTGAACCTGGGAGCCGCCAGGAACAATGGCGTCGAGGGCATTCTGCAAGACCTCGCGAACAAGGACTTCGATTGTGGGCTCGAAGGACCAGACATTGGCATTGCCGAAGTCGCGCCCACCGTCTTCGGGCGCCCGCCGAAACCCCCAGAATGCGTCGCGGGAGTAGTCAACACGCTGTGCTACAGAATCAACAACCCTCATCGGTCCGACCCCCGACTGGAGCCAATGGCTGTGGATCCCCAACGCGGCGGAGATTGCGTCAATGTTCGCATTTGTGGGCGACTTTTTCCCCGTACACCATTGCGATACGGCAGCTTGGGTAGCGCCGATCTGCGAAGCCAAAGTCCCTTGGGTTATACCACCCTCACGAATAGCGGTAACAAGCCTTTCTGAAACGCCTTCCGTCATTCGGGAGCTCATTGAGCACCTCCCAGCCGCGAGTAATCCGCCGCCAACCTACCTTAATATAACCAATGGTTATCATTGTACAAGTCCCTGGCCGAAAAAATCCTAGATTCCGCTAATCGAAAGACCACTTGATAACCAATGGTTATTTTCATCAAGTTATTTGAGAGTATCTAGTTATGGCGTCTGTTGCAGTGGTGTAACGCGATTAAATGGTAATTCTTTCGACTAGGTTTCTCCTCACTCGTCGTTGCCGGCGGTCGTAGAGCCGAGTCGTGCGTGGATCGGCGTGGCCGGCGAGGTGTTGCACGTCTTCGAGTGCGGCACCGTGCAGCAGCAGATCGGTGATCGTGGTGACGCGGAAGGAGTGGGGCGAGAAATGCGCCGACAGCCCAGCGCGGGCTAGGCGACGCTTGACCATGCGGCAGATGTCGGCTGCGGCCAGTGGGCGAGGGGATAGCCGGTCAGTCTGACCGATAGCTGGCTGAAAAAGTGGTGTGCCAGGAACGGCATCGGTGAGTCCGGCAACGGTGAGATAGGTGAGGATGATCTGCTCCAAGTCGGCTCGCACCGGGATCTCGCGCAGCTTGCCGCCTTTTTCGTGGAAACGGAGTTGATATTGGGTGCCGTCATGCCAGAAATCCCGGCGGCGCAATCCGGCCACGGCTCCCACGCGGGCCGCCGTATAGATAAGGACAGCCAGTATTGCTCGATCACGTAGGCCGATCAGCTTGCGGGTGTCGATCGACCGCAACAGCGTTCTGGCTTGCGCGACTGGCATCTCGGGCGTGCGGCCTTCTACGACCTGGTGGCGAGGTCCGCGCACGGAGAGGGCCGGATTCAGAACGACGACGTGCCGGACCACGAGTCGGTCAAAGAATCGGCGAATCGCGGCCAGGTGCAATTTGCGAGTTGCCGGGCTCGATGGATGTTGATCGAAATATTCGCCGATCAGTCCGGGCGTTGCCTCGTGCAGTTCGACGCCACGCAAGGTCAGCCATTGCAGAAACCGCCGCACGGCATGCTCGTAGGCTTTCCGAGTATGTAGATTGCGAATCTCGCCGCGAAAGAATTCCTCCCAGGCAAACTCCGCCGCGCGGCCGGCACCCGACACGATCGCTGGACAGCGCCCAGGCCGGCCGAAAGCCGGCAACGAGCCGGCTACCAATTGCGGCACTGAATTACCGCCTGAATCTGGATTCTCCTCGTCGCTCACTCAGGTTCCCGGTCATGCTGGATAATGTCCTTTGTCTAGCACGAAGAGGGACCATCCAGCCAACGAAAACGTCTGGCTGAATGGCGCATGGATTGCCTGCGTGAACGCCTGAGGCAAACCGAGCGAGAGGGGTCGCACCAGGCTCGGAGGTTTCTATCGATGGAGATCACCAGAATGGGATTTCCCAATCGATGTTGACGAATCGAGTCGCTGGTTACTACAACGGTTTCTCCCGACGCGAGAGGACCAGCATGGCCCTCCTATCCGACGCCCCTGAGCCAGATGGAACTGTGCTCAGGGGCATTTTGTTTGCGAGAATTCCTTGCGCTGCCGCCACCTCTTGGCGGTCGTGCCTCGCCACTGAATTCCACCGGTGGTGATGGTGCGCATTGCCTGCGAACGCAAGAGTCGCTCCCAAGTACCTGCACGCAGAACTTGGGACGAACGATATGTCCTGGCTTACTCTGCCGGCTTTGCCCAACTATTCAGCGCTCGGCGTGGGATGACCTATGCCACCGGCATGATCACCAACTTGCAACAGCGTTGTGAGGAATGTCACCGGCACGGCCGTTGTTTGCCAGACATGATGCGAGGCCTGGAGAAAGACGACTCCGGCCGCATGCGCGCGGCGAGCCGCGACGCGGAGCACGAGCGGCTGGCTGGTCTCGCTGCCGGCAACGCGGCAAGCATAGCTCAAGTCGCTGGTGAGATGCACCAGGCAACGTCCCATGGATTGCAGTCCCGCGGATTGAATGTGCGCAAGTGAAGTGGACGAAGTGCCATGAAACAACCGCTCGGGCGGCTCTCGCTCCTCCCCTGTGACGATCCCCGGCACGCTGTGTCCGTAGCGGGCACGAATCCGACTGCCGGCCAGCTCGAAGCGCTGGCCCGAGGACGTTCGCAACAATTGCTCCACCTCGTCGACCGTGATCGAAGAGAATTTTGGCAGCCGCTGGATCTGCTCGATGAACTGTTCCAGGTCGGTCCAGCCGGCGGGGGTGAGCGACACTCCGAAATCATCGGGATGGTGTCGCAGAGCATACGCCAGCAGCCGCACGAGTTGCTGGCGGCGGGAACGTTCGGGGCTGTGGTGCATAGCGAACATCAATCCATTTCGTCAACCAAATCGCTGCCTTCGATGGCAGCCAGAGTCTGTCGGCCTTCGTCGGCCTGTCATCCCTCGGGGGCTCGCCCCGTGAGGCCGCGAGGCCCTTGGCCCCCGAGGGGTGATGGGACGGCGAAGGCGTTGCGCCCCTCCCCTGCGGCTGACTTCGGTCGCCCCCGCGGTCGGCCTTTGTTGGTCCGATTCCTGTCGGGGGCTTTGAGCGCACTGCACGAGTGTCACCTCTTAGCGTTCTTCTCCTCGCGCAGACTGTGCCAGGGAGGCAACTGCTGTTCCTCGGAACTGCTGAGACAGTGGCAGCGCGGGCACCTCATCCTCGCGCACTGCGCAAACCACTTCGCCTCACAGCGTCGACAAACGTGATACCAAGGCGTTGGCGACGCTCCGTCGCGCACGGGCGAACCAGGTTCGAAAGCGTCCCGTGATGGGGAATATTCGGGTAACACGTGGCGAATCCCTTTACGACGAGAGTCTCACCAGAATCCAGATCGCCAGCACCGTCGCCAACACGCTCTTGGCCCTGACCAATGTCGGCATCGGGCTCTGGCGAATGGATTGCACCAAGAGCCCGAGCAGCAGAATGAGGAACAAGGTGAGCATGGCAGTCGATCCCCAAGTACCGAAGTCCGACAAAAAAGAAATTGAGGTCCAGGTGGTGCAGTGGACCTCAAGAGAGAACCTCAGATAGCGAAAGCCAGCCTAAAACTGGTCTTCCTCGTGCTGCTGGGAGGCAGCCGACGAACCCTGCTGGAAGATCCAGCTATGGGCCAGGTCGGCCACCTTGGCCACCAGCGGCAGGTCATCGCGACCAAAGCTGGTTGAGTCCTTCCACTGGTCGCCATCTTTGTAGATGCGGGTGAACGTCACGTTGTAGCGCGTGCCGTTCTCCGTACCGTTGGCCCAGATGGCGGCCTTGATCCGCCCCAGGCGGACATCGTGGACTGGGCGGACTTTGTCTTTCGTTGCTTGGGTCATCGTTCAATCTCCTTCATACAAGTTACCGGACACAAAACAGGTCGCACCTTCCACGCGAAGCGTGCGACTACCCATCGACGGGCTACGACATTTCGTCGACGGCACGCTGACATTCGGGACATCGCCCGAGGTAATTGGCCATCGGCAGGTCGGGAGCGGGTTGGATGTCCGTCCACCCAGCCGCTTCGGCCTGGCTCTGACTGCACAGTTCCATCCCCGCGTCGCAGCTTTCACACACCAGCGAAAAAGGCATCTCGGGCACGCTGGAACTCATCACCATTCACCTCCTCGAATACAACGAACTACGAACATGGCGGTTTTTCTTGCAGCACCAGAAAGCTGCACGCCGCCAAGGCCACGGCCCGATTGAACGCGTCGGGGAGTTGCCGGCCCGACTGCGTTTGCGGCGGAAAACCACCGCGCCGCAGCCAGGCCAACAGCGACTCGGCCGACTCCTGGGCGTCATCGGAACGCCCCGCGGCCAGAGCCGCGGTCAGGTCATTCCAACATTGCTGAGGATCCATGGCACTCCTCCTCAGGTCACCAGCTCCAACAGCCGCCCGGCGCGCTGATCCGCCTCGGTGCGGTCGCCGGCGAATTTCAGCTCGCCGGCCAACCGCGTCAGGGCATCGACCACCGCGAAGACGGTGAATCGCCCTTTCTGACGGGCGATTTCCAGTGCCTTGGCTGCCAAGGCCCGATTGACACCGGCTTTCGACAGCACTTGTAGCACCTCGTCGGCGTCGTCTCCCAGTGCCGTTTGCATGGCCTTTCGGACTACACCGTAGAAGCCGTCCCGGCGCTCATCGCGCTTGGCGACCAGCCCTTCGACAATCCGGCGGATTTCGACCAGCGATTCGTGGACGTTGCCCGTATGCTTGCGGGCGAACTCCACGACTTCGACCGCGTCCCAGACGATGTGATTAGCGCATACCGCCTGGAACCAAAAGGTCTGCACGCCGACCGACCGGCGGCCAACTTCCGAATTCCACACAAAGAATCCCGGTGCGAACGCCTCGCCGTCGATCTCGGTCCAGCCCAAGGGATCGATGAGAAAGCAGAACAAATCCTGCTCGCCGCAATAGAGTCCCGTGTGACCGGTAGCCGCCCGTTGCGGCGGCTGAAAATCGACGGCGAACTCGCTGAGCATCGTCAGCAGTTCGGCGTTGTGCAGCCGCGTGTAGCTGGAGCCGTGGATCGACCGTAGGCGGTCTCCCTCGGTCAACAACTGCACCGGCTTGTTGCCGCTGGGTAGCGTCTCGCCGAACACGACTTGCGCCGTGTCAACCGACAACCGATTGACGGTCTCCTTGCTCACGCGGGCCAGCCCGCAGAGTTGCGAGAAGGACCAGTCGTTGAGCGCAAAGGCTCCGTCGCTGCCAGCCGAGAGCATCAGCCGGCCGTGCTGGTTGATCGGCCGCAAGACCGCCGGCGGCTGCCAGAGGTCGATGGATTCGGCCTGTTGCCACCGGCAATGGTTGAGCAATTCCGACAAAGACTCAAAGCATTCGTCTTCGCTGCGCACGAAAAGCTGTGCGCTGGCACGTGTCAGGTGGGTCATGGGCGCACCCTCCCCCTTTGAAATGAGACTTGGGACAGAAAACGACCGTCGAGAGAAACCTTTACGACGGCGGCAGATAGCCAACCGTCAAGACTGCACCACCGGCCTCTCGAACGGCGCGCTCAGCAAAGCACCGTCGATCAAGAGCCGGCATGGCCTTCTGCCCGAGAAAAGTGTTAGAGGGACCGAACTGGTCGGGATTCATGACCCCGCCAAGCGGGATCTAGCACAAACATCCGGACATCGTCAAATCGGGGTAACCGAGCTGAGCCACTGAAGCGCCAAGAGCGTCGTGTGGAGCACAGCTACTCGATGAGATTCCGCAGTTCAGCCAGTTTCTGAAATTGCGTGAGGATCTCGGGGTGCGCCTGAGACAAGTGCCGAACAGCACGAGCGCTGTCGAGCAATTGCTTGATGTAGCCGATGACAACGACCAGATTGAGCACGTTCCTGCCATGCCCCTCTTCAAGGATTTTAAATTCGCGCCCGAGAATCGCCATCTCGTTCTCCATGCGGGAGATCTCGTCCGGTGTCAGGCCATGTGTTTCCCGGCCCCGATCACCTCCGAGCAACTGGTCGGCCGGCGTGGTGGCCACTAAGCACCTAGCGTAGTTGTACGAGAAATTGTGCGATGCGCACATCAGTTCGGCGATCTCGATTTGACGCATCGGGCTTACTTTGCGCATCTCACGAAGGGCATTGGCGTTTGCCCTCCGCTCTTTGAGCAACTCCACCGCCTCGGGGCAGATACCTTCTAACAGATCTCGCTTCTGGCGGATCCGCGAGACATCCACGTTGAGAGACTTACCAATTTCCTCGGCGCTTAGGCCGCCATCGATCGCTCGCATGATCATGAAGTGTTCCTGAATCGCGCTGAGCCGATTGACTTTGTGGTTGTAGGTGAAGGCTTCGTCATCGGTGGCGATCAAGCATTTGCAGCTCTCCCAGCCCAATTCACGCAGAATACTCAGGCGGATGTGGCCATCGAGCAGCATGAAGTAGCCAGCATTGTCCAGTTGAGGGTAAACGACCAGCGGTTCAATCAGCCCAAGTTCGGCAATCGACGCCGCGATGCAGCGGTACTTGGCAGTACGCAAGGTAGCCTTGTCCAGCAGTCGCAAAGGGAGCACGCGTCCCAATGGAATGATTCGGATGCGTTCTTCGCAGGCGAGCCGCACCATATCCTTCATGGCGAGACTCCTTCGACATGGATTTTTTCGGCGAGGTACTGCGGGACCGAGTCGAGCCCCTCCGCTCGGACAATCGCGGTGAAGGCTTCGTCCCGAAATAGTTGCTGAATTGCGGTCACGGCGAACCGCAGTCGCGCGTCGCACATTTTGGCTTTCTCGACCAGCAACTTCTGCCGGATCGTTTCTTCTTTGTAGGTCCGCAACAGTGAATCCGCCGAAACCTTCTCAGAGGCCTGGCCGGTGGACTTTCCCTTCCGCTTGCCTCTTAGGCGACGCGCCTCGATTAGGCGTCGGGCTCGCAATAAAGCTTTGCCGCGCAGGTCATTCCGTTCGTAGGCGTCGGTCAGGGCTCGCTGCACAGCTTTGTCATTGGCCGTGGCGATGATGACGGCAATGCTGACGGGAATCTGCCCTTTCTCAACAGCTACCAGGAGTTGCGTCTCGCCCTTTGCCAGTAGCTGAATGAAGCCTCGAACATAAGTCGCGTTCAAATCTGTCTTGGTCGCAATCTCCTGGATGGTGTAGCCGCGGTCTTTCAGCACGCTGATTTCGCGGACGAGTTCCACCGGAGAATGCTGACGGCGGGCGAGATTCTCGGCCAGGCTCATCAAGAGCAGCTTGTCCTTGGAGCCATGCACCACGACGGCGGGAATCTCCGTCTGATTGAGCGCCGCATACGCTTCTAGTCGTCCCTGTCCACAGACCAGTAGGTAGCGGCCATCCCCATTCTTGCCTTCGAGTGGAGCGACAGTGACCGGCTTTTTCAGTCCGAGCTTCGCGATGTTGCTAACGATCTGGCTGAACTTCCGCTTCCCACGTACGCGAGGATTGAGGACAGTAATCTGGTCAATCGGGATCATCTGAATACGGAATTCTTCATCGGCAATCATGCTGCGATCTCCAGCTTCTGACGCTTAGCAATCACGGTCAGGTAGTCGAGTGAATCGAACTGATAGGTGTCGAGCGCGGCCCCGTTGGCTTCGCAGAGCAAAAGCTTGGGGACAGCAATATCCATGATGGGGAGGAGGTAGTAGTCCACCGGCACGGCATTACTCGTATCCATGCGGACAAGAATCGTGATGTCGGGGGTCAACTGGCGGTTCAAGTGCATGATCCATCGCAAAGCCCCTCCGGTCGTCTGCCGACATCGCGACAGGAATAGCGATGCTGTGAACTGCTCATTGATGATGAGAAAGCCTGTTTGGGCGTCGCGGCGGACGGTAGCATCCACGTTGGCAAGCAGTCCGACCAAATTGTCGACCAACCCGGGATGCATGGAATGCAGCCGTCGGTTGATTTCGATGAAGTCGTAATTTCTTTCCGGAACGAATCCGGCGAGCCGGTAGGCTTCTACCAAACTGCCAAACCGCGTGCGGTAGACGGCCGCCGAGGGCATGCCATCCGCAGAATCGATGAGCTGACTCGAAAGGGTCGTGTGCTGAGAAATCAAGCCGCGCAGGTGATTCAGCAACTCCTCGTCGCTAAACCGGCGGTTTCTTTCCAGCACGATCCCCCTTGCCACAAAGAATTGCTCTGAGGAGACGACGGGCGCGAAAGCCCCGTCCGCACGAACCCAAATTTGACTGGGGTTGCGGACATGCTTTCGCTTCAGCTTGAAGGAAGTGCGGTTGTAGACGTTATTGCCGATGTATTTCTCGTTGGTCAGCACTTGGCGGACGGTGCCTCGGTTCCAGGGTCGGCCCAAGTCCGTCAGCACTCCGCGGTCATTCAGGAGTTCTGCGATCTCTCGCTCTTGTTTTCCGTGGTGGGTAAACCAGTCATAAATCTGGCGGACGATTTGTAACTCTTCATCCGGACCCGGCACGAGAACCACCCGATCCATTTGCAGACTCTTTTGCTCACCACGGTGGAGAACGCCTTTCTGTTCCCCTGAGGCGTTCATCAACATGCGGCGCAAACCAAACCCAGGCGAACCTCCTTGACGAAAACCGAGTTCGATTAACCGGCATTGGCCTTTGAAGACTTTGGAGGAAAGCTCGCGACTGTATTCTCCAGCCATTGCACGCTTCACGCTCTTGATGATGGTGGAAGCCGGGCCACCATCGTTTTCGAACTGTTCAGCGCAGTAGTGGACTTCGATTCCCGCGCGCTTGCAGAGATACTCGTAGTAGGCACTCTCGTCGGCGTCTTGAAAGCGTCCCCAGCGACTGACGTCGTAAACCAAGATCACGCTGAAATCGGCTTGGCCGGATTGCACGTCCGAGATGAGTCGCTGTAAGGCAGTTCGGCCTGAAAAACTCAAGCCGCTCTTCCCCTCATCTGCATAGGTTTGGACGATCTCCATCTGGCGACGTTGAGCATACTCGTAAAGGGCGTCTTGCTGGTTTGCAGTTGAGTATTGCTGGTGCTCGGTTGACATCCTGACATATTGCGCGGCGCGGCGGCGCGATGCGCCGTCACCGGAGGCCGGATCGGTCATGACCAACTCCGTGGAAAATGAGGGCAAACAGGGTTGTTCTTCCGCCCAATCATTTTCCGTTCCAGCTGTGGTAAATCGCGGTGAACTACTGTGGCATTTCTGTGGGAAATGCTACTGCAGACGGTCGACCATCAGGGCATAATGGCCGGCCACGGTCCCCACCACGGCGTCGGCAACCCTTCCCATCCCGGCCTGCTGCAATTGACGGCGGAGGAGCTTCACGGCGCTGCGGATCGTGGCGGGGGACCGAACACCGTCCCACACGTATTCAAGTAGCTCGGCATGATCTACATATCGGTTGCGCCTTCGCAGCAATCGGCGAAATAGTCGCAATTGGATCGTGTTGCCGAGAAAGCAGGTGTTGGTCTCGAACTCGACGGAGAAGGTGCCCTCATCGATCCGCAATGCACCAACCTCGAGGATCCCCTCAACGGCTTTCAGGTCCGTTGCCAGGTAACGATGTTGTTCCTTCTGCAACAGCGCAATGGTCCGCTCGTAGTGGGTAACAATGGCGGCATATCCTTCTGCCAGTTGACGGAGCGATTCACGATAATCGTCGTGTGCTTTGGCTGACATGGCAGTGCCCTCGGAGGTTGCCTGGGAACGGATTGTCAGCCTGAAAGTATCGCCAACGCTTCCCTCGACATGAATGAATTAGACGTCTGAAAGGTTCCGTAACCGACACCAAGCACTTGAGAAATGGTCATGTCGATGCCCCTGCAACCCTGGCTACCTGGCCTAGAACAGGCGTCTTTCCACTTGGTTGCCGTAAACAGTCCAGCCTGGTTCGTGGATTTCTTCGCGACCGTACATTTCCAGGTAGGGCGGTGGGCTGACCTTCTCGATCAGGCAGCGGATGATGCCCGGCTTGCGGCTATGGGCTGTTCGCGTAGCTTCAATCCAACTGCGTTGGCTACGGTTGGCAAACGGCAGGTGTCCTCGGACCCCCAGCAGCAGGAACTCGTGCGAAACTCGCCAATAATTTCCAGTCCCAAGCTGAGGCTTTGCCCAGACGAAGCAGGACTTGTAGCGGAACCCCCATGCATCGATCACGGCAAACGCTTCGCGTAGAAATCCGTTCGTTGTCCACAGGTGCAAGTGCGCCTGATCGGCGGCCAGCGAAGCTACGGGCTCACAGCAGATCGCGTCAAGCGACATAGTTCGATAGTGGCGGCGCGCGGCACCGCGCCCGACAGTCTTGTCGTAATCCCAGGGTGGGTCGGCATAGATGGTACGAAACCGGCGCCCCTCGGCGACCAGGTGATTGAGATCATAGACGACCTGCGGAACGGTCGGTCGATATCCGTCAGAAGCCTGGGCTGTCACGGCTGAACCTGCATTGTCTCGCACAAGGGCGTCATACAGACAATGCACGCTAAATGGGATCGCGTGGCCGCAATATCCGCTTTTACGGGCTGTTTGCGACGTCTCGACTGACTAAACTTGGCCCCGAAATCGAGCTACCCAGCCTCCGCGAACTCGCCTGATCGTGGCATGCTTGTCCCCAGCCGCGGTCGGAAAAATTTGCCATCTTGTGTGAACCAGCGGAACCTTTCCGGCGTCTGAGGTGTATAAGAAGGTAGTAGGCGTCGGAAACCGAGGTTTTGACAAAGCTTTTACGGGTTGTTTCTTCAGTGATGTTTTTACGACCAAGTTCGATCCAAGAATGCATAGCGGAGGGTTATTCCGTGGGGCGAGATAATGCGCTCCGACAAAATACCCTGCCGCATCCTTTGCGCTTGTGACGCTTGGCCATTACGGTCTGATCTGGCTGACAAAGCCCGGTGTCGCAAGGACATCGGGCTTTTTTGTTGGCCTGAAGCAGACAATGGTGGCGGGGAAAACACAAAAGAAATCATGGGTCGGTAGCTGAGACGGTTTAGCGGTGGCCTGAAAAGCCGCAGACGAGGATTCGAGCGCCTCCCGACCCACTGCGCTCAGCGTGCGCGCTGACGGAAGACACACACGGCTCGTTCGTCTATCGGTTCAGGATACTGCCCTTTCAAGGCGGAGAGATGGGTTCGATTCCCATACGAGCTACTGAAGCAAACACAAAAAACAAGCGGGAGGAAGAGGAACGGGTGCCTCGCGTGCCTTGGGAGCACGAGACCGCGGGTTCGACTCCCGCCTTCCCGCCTGTCCGGTGTTGTAACGGAAGCATAGCGATCTGATACGTCGCCGGCGGTGGTTCGACTCCACCTCGGACAACTTGCACAAACAGAGGAGAACTTCAAATGACGCAGACCACTCGATTCAAACGCATACGCCCACTCCACACACGGGGTCGTGGCGTAACGGCAGCGCTTCCGCCTTTTAAGCGGGAAGGTAAGGGTTCGACTCCCTTCGGCCCCACTGCGTTGACTTTGGCCAGCTATTGCGGCGGCGCGTAGCTCAGTGGTGAGAGCAGGTCTCTTATAAGGACCAGGTCGAGGGTTCGATTCCCTCCGCGCCCACTGTGCGAGCACACGAACAACGAGAAGCAAGACACGAACACGGGATCAAGGTGTTAGAGGCAGCATGCCTGGCTCTTAACCAGGTCGGTGAGGGTTCAAGTCCCTCTGATCCCACTTGAATGAAAAGCACTGGTCGTCCAGCGGCGAGGACCCCGCACCCGTAATGCGGCGACGTGGGTTCGAGTCCCACCCGGTGCTCTGATCTTTGACAATTCGACCAGCGATTCGACGCGCCCATGATGTAGCGGTAGCCTGCTGCCTTGCCATGGCGGAAGTGCGGGTTCAACTCCCGCTGGGCGCTTTTCAATTCGGTGCGTGGGGTAGTTTGGGAACCCGCGTGCTTCGGGAGCACGAGATCGGCGGTTCGATTCCGCCCGCGCCGACATCGACGTCGAGAGCCAAAAAACGAGCGAGACCGGATTGGCGACTAGCCGAGCTCGCGGTAGGGGGCAAAGCGGTAGTATTTCGGCTTTGAATCGACTCGAACATGAAGCCATGGAACACCGGCGCCCGCCGTGTTCAGCCAGATCGGCAGCCGCCCGATTCGTTGCAGTGTAGTTTCGCCCACAAGGCGCCAGAGCGCGTGCTTTTGCTGTTCTGGTGCGTCTCGAACAAATGCACCGATGTGGCCGTATGCATTCGCGGGACCATCTGGGCGGGGGACAATCAGCTCCGCATCGTTTCCTAGATTGCGAAACGATAGCACACTTTGGTCCGGCGCTGCGGCGAATTGAGTGGCGAAGGCATTGAAGTCCGGTGCCATAGCAAGCCCCGGGCTATCCAAGACGACAAACTCGAACGGTCGATCGGCCAAGGTGTCGCTTAGAGGTGGCGTCTCCCAACGAAAAGCGGAATACGGGACGTCGGACAACACCTGGATAAAGAAGGAGCGGAAGGCTGGCTCACGTGTGAAAAGCGTTAACGCCTCCACACAAGATAAAGGAGACGCCCCTGCTTCAACGACCATCTTGGCGCCGCGGACGTCGGGAAGTTGCTTGATTCTTTGCGTCCACATGCTGTGCTCCTGTCGGATAGATCGTCGCGACTACAAAGTCAGGTGTCAAGGTTTCGGTAATTGGCGTCTTGCATTGCCAGGGTGTAGCGAAGCCTGGCATCGCGCAAGCTCGGGGAGCTTGAGATCGCAGGTTCAAATCCTGCCACCCTGACTCATTGCGGTGGGGCCCGTGCTGGTACGGGCAGGCGCCTGTTAAGCGCTCCGTCGCAGGTTCGATTCCTGCCGCCGCAGCTTTTTGTGATTTGCGAATACGGAAGGGCAAGCCAATGGGCGATGGCAGCTGTTTCGAAAACAGTCGAGCGATAAGCCTTGAGGGTTCGACTCCCTCTCCTTCCGCTTCGTGCTCTTGGCCGATCGGCAAAGGCGTCAGCCTTCCAAGCTGAACAGGCGGGTTCGATTCCCGCAGAGCACTCTCAATCGATGCGACAACACATTCGGGGATCGGCTAACGGTAGGCCGCCTGGCTTTGAATCAGGCTATGGAGGTTCGATTCCTTCTCCCCGAACTCCTGAAACACACTCCGGGGTAGCTGCTGCTGGTAGTGGCGCCTGGCTCTGAACCAGGAGGTCGTTGGTTCGATTCCAACTCCCGGAGCTTTTCCGAGCGACATGAACGGAAGTCATCCGGCCGGATGAGGAGCCTGTCTTGAAAACAGGTGGCGGCCAAGCGCCGCTTGTGGGTTCGAGTCCCACGGCTTCCGCTCGCAAGTTGCGAAGGGCTCATCGTCCAACAGGAAGACGCCAGCTCCGCAAGCTGGAGATCCGAGTGCGATTCTCGGTGGGTCCACTGCACAAAAAACACGGTCCCGTGGTCCAACGGCACGACTTCTGGCTTACATCCAGACAACGAAGGTTCGATTCCTTCCGGGACTACTTGATGCCCAGGTACGCCAACTGGCAGAGCGGCACGGCTTAAACCCGCGCGGATGCCGGTTCGACTCCGGCCCTGGGCACTGACAAACGGCTCGGTAGGCAACGGCAGACCACTTTGGCTTAGATCCAGAGATGCTGTGGGTTCGAGTCCCACCTGAGCCACTTTGAAAGAGTTATTCGTCCTCGTGGAGCAGCCTGGAGTGCTCGCCTGCCTGTCACGCAGGAGATCACGGGTTCAAATCCCGTCGGGGACGCTCTAAGGCACGGTACGCCAACTGGCTGAGCGGCGAAGCTCAAACCTTCGTGTCTGCGGGTTCGACTCCCGCCTGTGCCACTGACCGGGTTGTGCTCCTCGTGGCGGCCTGTAAAGCCGTCGTCACAAAACAAGCGAGGTGGGCGACGAGAGGTTCAATTCCTTCACAACCCACTCAAGGCCCGTTCGTCTATCGGTTCAGGACACCAGCCTCTCAAGCTGGAAGGGCGGGTTCGATTCCCGCACGGGTCACTCATGGCCAAGTGGTGTAATTGGTAAACACGCGACGCTCAGAACGTCGTGCCCTTGCGGCGTGGGAGTTCGAGTCTCCCCTTGGTCACTCAATTGACGCAGGCGAGCCAGTGCTCAGCCGAGTTTCATAAGCTCAGCCCGTCGGGTGCAACACCCGAGCCTGCAATTACGGCCGGGTACGCAAACTGGCAAAGCGACGAGGTCGAGAGCCTCGTGTTTGTGAGTTCGACTCTCACTCCGGTCACTCAACGATCCCGTGGTCCAACGGCTAAGACGCCTGGATGACACCCAGGAAACAGATGGTTCAACTCCATCCGGGATCATTTTGCGGATTGGTCTGTAGGTGTTTTCGGCGGCACGCCTCCAGCAAGCGAGCACGGCAGACGGGCGTCTGCCGAGCGCAGTGCGGTAGTCAAAGCAATACGGAGGAAGGCCGGGTTCGAATCCCGGACGGACCTTCAACTGAGCACGGCGCACGAGTCATTTGGAAAAACAGGCGAGCAGATCGTGCCACAGCCGAGGAGAGATGTCCGTCCCATGCCGACTTTGAATGTGTGCGAGGGACTCCGTTGGAGTTTGTGTATTGATCCGTGCAATCGCACATGCCGCGATTGCAGGAGACCGACTCATTCCTGCGCTGCAACACAACAGAGTTGGAGTGTTGGCCACTAACAGTTGCTGAACCGTAGCGATGGCCAACCGCAAAGTGTCGGGAGAGTTGTCGGAGCCGTCGTGAAGTGGAATACGAACGAAGATAATTTCGCGCGGGAACTGTGCAGGCGATTCTTCGACTGCAAGCTGAACCACGGCTTGAATGCCTGCGTCAAGAACCTTGGTTACGTCGCGGCAATCGCCGGCGTGGCCTAACCAAAGCAAATGTGGCTCGATTCGTATCATGCGAGAGTTCTCTGAAGTGAATCATAGATTGCATGGGCTGCTGGTCCAACGGGACGACACCTGGCCTGCAACCAGGAAATCGGGGTTCGACTCCCCGGCGGTCCACTGAAACAAACGGGCTCATGGTCCAAAGGGAAGACATCAGGCTGGCAGTCTGAGGATCCGGGTTCGATTCCCGGTGAGTCCACTGAACTGGAAGGTAGCCGGATACGGTTGGCCGGGCCGCTCTGCTAAGGCGGTTCCCGCTCGTCGGGATGAGGGTTCAAATCCCTTGCCTTCCGCTCGTGACAGTATTTGAGGACTACCGCCCTGCGCTCGGCTGCCGCCTAGGTAGCCGTGCTCGGTTGCTCGCCTCGATGGTGAAACGGACTATCACTCCTTGCTTCTAACAAGGCATTCCGGGTTCGAATCCTGGTCGGGGTATTTTCGAGTTTTGACAATATATATATGGCGTCCGTGGTGTAGCGGTTTCTGCACGTCTGGCTGTGAACCAGAAGGTGGCGGTTCAACTCCGCTCGGACACCCTGAAAGGAAGTGGATCGTGGTCGCAAAGGTACTTGAACATCCGACGCTGGTGCTCAACCGCAACTGGCAGCCGGTGAACGTGGCCACGGTGGCGCGGGCGCTGGTGCTGTTGTGGAACGAGTCGGCTCGCGTGGTGGACCCGACGGATTACCGGCTCTACACCTGGGCTGATTGGTCGGAGCTGCGCCCGCGCGACGGCGAGCAGTTCATCCAGGCCGTGCGGCTGCGGCTGCGCGTGCCCGAGGTGATCGTGCTGGCAGAGTACGACCGGTTGCCGACGGCGGCCGTGAGCTTCAGCCGCCGCAACGTATTCAAGCGGGACCATTGGGCCTGCCAGTACTGCGGCTGCCAGCCGGGAGGCGAAGAGTTGACGATCGACCACGTGATTCCGCGGTCGCAGGGTGGCACCTCGACCTGGGAGAACTGCGTGTTGGCGTGCATCGGCTGCAACAAGCGCAAGGCCGACCGCACGCCGCACCAGGCCGGCATGCGGCTCCGCAAGGCGCCGGTCCGGCCGACATGGAAGCCGATCTACGCCCGCGACAGCGTGCGGATCGAAAGCTGGTCGAAGTTCATCAGCGAGACGTACTGGAACGTTCCGCTGGAGAAGTAGTGAAGTTGATCGCCCACGGGGCTTGTTCCCGTGGGCCTTACACGAGTGTGCTCCTGGGAGAGCAGTCAGTCTCCAAAGCTGGCGGACGGGGTTCGACTCCTCGCGCTCGTGCTTGCCGACGTGGCTCGAAACAGAAAGGCGCCTGTCTTGTAAACAGGTTGATGCTGGTGCGAATCCAGTCGTCGGCTCTTTGAGAATGTGCATCCCGATGGTGTAGCGGATTGCATCGGACCCTCCGAAGGTCCGGGCCCTGGTTCGAATCCAGGTCGGGATATTGGAGAAGCAAAGCGCCTTGCGGGTGTGCCGGATGAGCACGGCAGTGTTCGAAACTGCAAGACGAGGTTCAATTCCTCGGCGAGGCACTGAAACGAAAACGTCCTTGGGGTGTGCCGGATTCGCATACGACCCTGCGAAGGTCGAGGACCAGGTTCAATTCCTGGCAAGGACACTGATTGACGCTGAAGCCAGACGGCATGGCAACTGCCTGCAAAGCAGTTTCAAGCGGGTTCGACTCCCGCCAGCGTCTTTTGAACGTGATCAGAAAGGAGATTCAAGCGAGGTTGATTCGGCCAGTTCCAGCGGCGCACTTCGCCCGCGTCAACCCAATATGTAGTTGGCGAGGTGCGTTCCGTGAATGGGTTCTGCAGAAGGCTGTGTTTACCACAACCAACAGATGGTTAGCTCAGTGGATAGAGCACCAGACTTTGCATCTGGCTGTCACGGGTTCGACTCCCGTACCAAGCGCGGTTCTGAACAAGAGCCGCTCCGGCGCGAAAGCGTCACCAAACGCCCGAGGGGGCGGGCAAGCGTAGGTCTGCCGTTGGCATTGTGGAGCGCGCAGCGCGAGAGCGTTGCGACGTGCCACATGCCGGCGGCAACACAAGACGGTGCCTTGCAGTGCGCGGATACCGCTTGTGCGAGTCCTTGGCAACGACAAACCGACGTCGATCGCCGCGCGTGAGCGTCGGCTCACGCAACGCGTTCGGCAAAGCGAAATCAACGCCTCGGATAGCACAGGCTCAAGCGCACTCCGCATACGGATGTGGGACCGACGTTTCGCTTCGCCCCCAACGGCATTTTATTTGTGAACTAACTCGGTGGCTCGAACGTCCTATACGTTCATGAACCGAGAGGAGGTAACGCCAATGAACATCTTCATCATCAAGACCATCAAGATTCGCAGCTATGAAATGGGCCTGTACTTCCGAGACGGCGAGTTCCGTGGCTTGCTGCGCGCTGGTCGCCACTGGTTCGTCGACCCGCTGGGCAAGGTCAAGGTCGAAATCGTCTCGCAGCGCGCGCCGTGGCTGGCACACGAGAAGCTCGACGTGATTTCGCGCTCGGGTGCGCTCAAGGAGCGCGCGGTGGTGTTGGACCTGAAGGACTACGAACGGGCTTTGGTCTGGATCGATGGTCGCTTCAGCCACATCCTGCCGCCAGGCCTGTACGCCTACTGGACGGCTCTGCGTGACGTAAAGGTCGAGGTGGTCGACGCCCGAAAGGTGCGGTTCGAGCACCCGGACCTGAAGGTCATTGTGCAGTCGCCGCTGGTCGAGCGCGTGCTGGAGCTGGCGACGGTGCAGGCGCACAATGTTGGCGTGCTGTTCATCGACGGTGACTTCGTTGAGACGTTGCCACCGGGCCGCTACGCATTCTGGAAGAACATGGCCCAGGTCAAGTTCGTCCAGGAGGACCTGCGCGAAGCCATGTTCGACGTTGCCGGCCAGGACATCATGACGGCCGATAAGGTGACGCTGCGGATGAATGCCATCGTCACGTATCGCGTCGCCGATGCCCGGACGGCCGTGAGCACGGTCGACGACGTGCGGCAGGCACTGTACCGCGAGGCGCAGTTGGCGCTGCGTGCCGTGGTGGGTGCCCGTGAGCTCGACACGTTCCTGATGGAGAAGGACGGCGTGGCGAGCGAACTGGCCGACACGGTGCGTGCGCGTGCCAAGACGTTGGGCGTGGAGCTGATTGCCGTGGGTATCCGCGACATCATTCTGCCGGGCGAGATGAAGGATCTGATGAACCGTGTCACGGAGGCCAAGAAGGCTGCTGAGGCCAACCTCATCGCTCGCCGCGAGGAGACGGCCGCCATCCGCAGCCAGGCCAACACCGCCAAGCTGCTGGCCGACAACCCGACCCTGATGCGCCTCCGCGAGCTGGAGGTGCTGGAAAAGGTCGCCGCCAACAGCAAGCTCAACGTCGTGTTGGGCGAGAAGGGCCTGACGGATCGGATCGTGAACGTGTTGTAGCGAAGCCCCGAGGGCTGGGCGAGAGTCTTGCCCTCGGGGCTATTTCTTTACTTACGTACTGCATCAGCTGGAACAACAGGCCCTTCGCCTGCAAGCCGCACTTCGACTGTAAGTGTGAGTTCGAAAGGCAGCTCTTCTGCCCTTAGGGCAAGTCAGCGTCAAACGATATAATTGCCCGCTTCAGCAGAAAGGAGCCGTGGGCAATGGCGAAGAACATTTTGAGGTACTTGGATGTTTGGGCAAAACTGCAAACGAACAAGTTGCGCGGCTATGTGGAGACGTCGGAGAAAGCGTTTGAGGACGCCTTCAACGATTTCGACGCATGGGCTGCAGAGCAGGTCAACGGCATGACGGAGGATGAGCGAGACGACTTTTACCAGTTCCACGCGGACAAGGGCTTTTCGCTGCGAGACGATTTCCCGCGATTCGGCCGCCACATGGCATTGGTCGGGATCTACGGATATTTCGAGCACACGCTGATCAGCCTTTGCGATCGCTGCGAGAAGATTCTCTCGCTAAAAGTCAGCGTGCGGCGGGCGAAGCGTCTGGATGTCGGAACGGCGAAGAAATACTTGAAAGAGGAAGCCAAAATCTTGCTTCCGACGGATGGAGCCCCTTGGAGACGATTCAAGTTTTATCGCGATATTCGGAACCTGATTGTGCATAGCGACTCCCAGGTGCCCGAATATGCGGACAGGAATTCGAAGCCCCGGAAAAAGTTTGAAGAGGCAGTGAAAGCCACTGACCCGATCGAAGTCAATGATTTTGGGCACTTCACGCTCTCCAAGGAGTATTGCCCGAGGGCCGTGGATACACTGGAGCAGTTTTTTGATGAACTGTTGCCAGTGCTCCCTTAGGATTTCGATATGCCGAACGGCCGGCAGCTCGCGCGAGGTGAAAACCTTCCATGCCGGCAGTGTTTAAGCCGAAAGTGCAGTGGTCGGAAGGGATCGCACGTTACAGAAGTTGGAGCTTCGTCGGAAGATGCAAACTTCCGCGATTGCGATCGATGTCCGACCGTACTGGATACTCTTACTACGCTAGGGCCCGTAAAGGCATATATCATCGGACTTTGCGATCCATCCGCAAAAACTGCCGCGAGCCCACTTGACACAGACATTGAATTCTTTATCGTATTGTCAACCGGCAAGGGCCGGTGCTCTTTGGCAACTGAGCTGTTTCGCGGAACCTCCTTTCCCGCCGTGTGAAAGCCCATTTGGGCGGAAGCACTTCCCTGCCTACGCCGTGCCACGAGGTGGTCTGCGTCAGCGGCGCCCCTGCTACTGGGACGTCATATTACGCGTGACGCTCGGCTAGCGGCTGTGCGAATCACTCTTTGTCGTGTCGACCATGTTGGTGGGCGCGAGCGACGGTGAGCAATCAGCCATGACCTGACTCACGGACGACTACATCGGACACTGCTCGGCAGACTGCAATTGCGTATCTCGACGATGCGTTGTTTTGCACCAACAAGGGGAGGACGCCGATCTCGGGCATGTTGCTCTAGCGGTGGTTCTCTGATGTTTGTTGGCCCAGTTAGGGTCGAAAGGAGGTGCACCATGCGTGCATCGAAACAGCTCCGAGCGATTGCGCTCAAGGTTGCCGAGGTTGACGACATGCTGGAATCGCTAAACGCGACCCGTGTGTTGAAGGATCTCAGCGGCCGACAACGGCAGCAATTGGAGGACGTTCACGGAAGTCTCGAAATGGCCAGGCGGGCCGCCCACGGCGGAGTCGTTTACTTGCCGATCGAGGTCGTAGTGGAGATTCTCCGCTGCGCGGCGATGACCCAGCGATGGTTGGGTGAGTTGACGCGCGATTTGTTTGTCGAAGATGGGAACGAATAACTTCTTCTCCCCCTATTTTGAACACAGCATCAATCGATGATTCACATAGGCAAATCGATCAGAAAGCTTCGGGCTGACCGTGGCATATCACAGCAAGACTTGGCCGCGAGCGCCGAGCTTACACCGTCGTTTCTGAGTCTCGTCGAGAATGGCAGGCGGCGTCCAAGCCTCGCAGTGCTGCAACGAATTGCGGAGGCACTGGGAGTGCCTGAGGAGGCGATTGTCTGGGATGCCGTAGATTTGCCCAAGGGCTTAAATGAAGACGATCGTCGAATCTGCGAAATGGCAAAGTTGATCGTGCGTCGGTTGTGCGAAGATGAACATGCTGTCGCAGCATACGATGCAGCAGAATGACTGGCCACCGCCGATTTCTACGCGTGAGCGGTTGGCAAGGACGCTCAATGTCTCGCCAGTCGTAATCGGAGAGTTTGTCGCTGAACCGGCGAGGTGGTACAGCCAATTCACTGTACCCAAACCCTCTGGCGGTAATCGCATCATTCAACCCCCGAAGAAACCACTGCGCCGCGTTCAAAGGGCGTTGTTGCGTTTGCTCTATTCCCGCCTACAAGTGCCACCGTACCTTCACGGTGGAGTACCAAAGCGGTCAATTCTCACGCACGCCAGGAGTCACCTGGGCAGGAAGATGGTCGCAACGCTCGACGTAAAGAACTTCTTCCCGTCGACTCAGCAGAAATTCGTGCAACCGATTTTCGAGATGGCTGGAATTGTTGACGAAGCTCTTACGGATGCGCTTGCGATCACAATGCTGGCCGAGGGTCTGCCTCAGGGCGCACCGACCAGTAGTCTGTTGGCGAATCTAGCGTTCGTTCCCGTGGATAAGGCGGTCATTGCCTTGTGCCGAAGTCGAAATCTATCTTTTAGTCGTTATGTCGACGACATCGCGTTATCCGGCAATGTGGATTTCCGGGAGCTGAAAGGTCCGCTCATCGACCGCATCCACGCCGCTGAATATGAGATTGCCGAACACAAGGTTCGTTTCATGCCTGCCAGCGAACGACAAGTGGTCACTGGATTGGTCGTCAACCAGAAACTGCGACCGACAGCTGAATTCGTCGCTACGTTGAAAAGTGATATCCGTGTGTGCCTGGGGCATGGGGTGGACTTCCTCGCGGATAGCGAGGGCATATCGACACGCGGAATGCGGATGAGATTATCGGGGCGCGCTGCGCATATTGCGGCTGCTGACCCTAAACTTGGCAAGCGGATACGCGGGATGCTTTGCGGCGTAAAATGGACGACTGCTAGCCGTTGATCGGCTCATCCTTCTAGTTTGACGCAGATTTTGATCGTGAAGTCCGCAACATCACCGTGTATGTAACACCCCTCCAGACCTCAACCATTCATCTGAAGTCACTAGCTCTGGGCGTGGCGCAGTTGGTCGGTGTGCATGCGCCAGCGTGGGATCACGTTGGGCCAATACGCTTGGCACTCCCGAATGGTGTGTCGTTGGCCCGACCATGGTCTGGCTATCACCGTCACAGATTCTGTCACAGAAACTCTGGAAACGATGAAAAACCCCGGTAAAATGTGTGACGTGTGGAAGCCGGATGCGTTGCGATGTGACAACGCAAAGTCATTGCAGTTGTGGCTTTAGATACGTCGCCTGGCCGCAACTTCTAATCCGCAGGTTGCTGGTTCGATTCCAGCCGGGCGTGCTTACTGAGCTTGATTCAACTATGCCTTATTCTAGGCATTTGTCAACCATAAGTTTCGACGCGGCAATCACTTGTGGATACTACGATACTACCCGATAGTAGACCGAACTGTGTCAAAATGGGCAAAAAGAACGCATGAACGGACACTGTTTGGTGCGGGTAGAGGCCGATTTTTGGTGCGGGCATCAGGTGAGAAAACGACTCACTTGATCGACGATCAACGCCATGTCCGGCAGCGTCTCAAATGGCGTTGCGCAAGGGCCGACCAAGGGGACGTGGTAAGTGAATTTTGACTTGGTGATGAGGCGGCTGCTGAGCGTTGCCGCAAGTGGACCATGCCGATCCACCACTGGAAATCGGCCCTCAACCACTTCGCCATCCTATTCGAAGACCGAATGCCAAAACCCTCAAGCAACTAACGTTCCCAACTGCCCTGACACAAAAAGATTTACAGGGCCAATCTTGCTGAAGTTGCTTGCAAAGCAATCGGTGCAGGGCACACCAGAGAAGAACGCGATGAAGCGGCGACATATTTGGGAGAGCGTTGGTATCGTGACCGATGAATTGTCATCCACTGTGCTCACGCTGAATCTGCCCGCGACGGGCGATTCATTATCGGATCGCTTGTTGCAGGACCACAGGCGTTGCGGCATGCCCGCTCGCCTGACGTTCCGACATCTGCGGCTGCATCCACCGACATTCGGATTACCGTCCAATGCTCATGATTCGCGCATTTATGTTTGCGAGAATCCCAGCATCCTTGCCGAGGCTGCGAATCGCATTGGTGCCAACTGCCCGCCAATGGTTTGCGTCGAAAGACACCCGTCGCTCGCGTGCTGGTTGCTGCTCGAACAGCTCTGTGGCAGGGAATTCCAACTAGCCTACCACGGAGATTTTGACTGGGGTGGAATTCGCATTGCCAACAAGCTTTACGCAGCATTTGGCTTCGAGCCATGGAGGTTTACCACGACGTCGCACTGCATTCGCAGCAACCATCACCGAAAACTACGTCCTCCAGAAGCGGAAGCTGGGTGGGATTGGACGCTATCCGACTCCATACGGCGTGCCGGAGTCAGCGTGGAAGAAGAGTCGGCGATCGAAGGATTGCTTGCCGATCTCTGGGCGGCGAGTGCTCTACGCCCAGTCAGTCCCGCATAGAGCCGGATCGAAGGCGGCACGTCGCCAAAGGTCAGCAACCCCCGGCTAACCCTTGTCAAATTGTGTTTGGATTCCGGAATTCGCTCAAACGCTAGGTAAAGGCGAGCGTTGATCATGCGAAACACTCGCCGGATGAATTAGAGGCAGAAGCCGCTTGGCTGGACTCACAAGAGTTTAGCGCCTGGTAACTCTTTAGCGCCCTGAAACAACTTCAGGCCGCTAAAGAGTTCCAGTAATTCAAAGGAGGGCACACCGCCCCTTGCCCGCGCCAACTGCATCACCTGCCGGACCGAGCAGGCCAGAATGCACATCCGTGGGATGGGCGGCGTTACGGTGAATCTGCTGTCGCCCAGACGATGATTTGGCTGCTCGGCAGCGCACTTAGCACCGCTACCAGTTTTGTTCCATCGGGGGTGAACATCAGGCTGGGGGTAGCTACCCCGCGGATGCATTCGAGGAACGACAACACCGGCTGCTCGGTGCGGAGATCCCAGACGGTAAGCATGCCGTCTTCACTCAACGTGGCGGCGTTGCGCTCGTTGGGGGTGACGGCGACATAAACAATCCCAGAAGCGTGCGAAACGAGTCGACTTGTTAGCTCGAGCGACGGATAGTCTCGGATCGCCACTCCGCGCAGTCCCTCGGCGACAAGGAGTTTGCCACGGAGAGGAAGTTCGGCCAGATCCGAGCACGATTCCGCCGACTTGCCAGGTTTGCGAACAAGCTGCCCCGTCGTCAGATCCCCGATCTCCAAGTCAGACGCGCAGCACAGCAGCAAAGCCTTGCCGTCGTGGCTGAACTCCAGACGCGAAACACTGTTCTGGCTCGTGAAACGGCGCCGCTCTGCCTTGGAATCCCAACGCATCACGATTGTCTCGTACGCGTCGTCGAAGGCGAGCGCCACCTGGTCGGTCTCTGGTGAGAATGCCGCCCGATGGATCTTACGACCCATTTCCAGGTGTGAGAGTTCCTTACTCGTGGCGATGTCCAACGTCGCCAGCCGGCCATCATAATAAACGACGTGGATCTGACGGTTGCTCTTGTCGAAGGCGATGCGCTGCACCGGTTGCGGATGTCCTACGCAATCGAACATCACCTCGCCTGACGCGAGCGAGAGGACGGTCGTTCGTCCATCCCGTTCTCCGCACGCCAGGAGACTTCCATCGACTGATAAGTCAGCGGCGGTTATCGCTGCGGCAGTGCGATGGATTTCGACAC
Organism: Pirellulales bacterium; assembly: GCA_019636335.1. Taxonomy (NCBI): domain Bacteria; kingdom Pseudomonadati; phylum Planctomycetota; class Planctomycetia; order Pirellulales; species Pirellulales bacterium. The sequence continues at coordinate 5,522 of JAHBXR010000005.1, read as the reverse complement.
CACCGTCGGTGCGCATGGGGTGATTCGACGCTTTGATCCGCACGAGATCGACGTTCCCTTGCACGTCGGTGATGATGGCCTGGTTTGGTTCCGGCAGATAGTGTACGTCCCAGATTCTTCCCGAGGGGTTGCTGATGGCCGCGATTCGCTGCCAGTTGTCGGTGCGCAAGATATGCGCGCCGCCGGCCTGTGACGTCGAGGTGAGGTATCTTCCGTCGCTCGTGGCACGCAACGCCTGCACGCGCCCCGGGTGGGGAACCTCCAAGTCCGTTGCGTTCATCATCTCTAGGTTGTCGTAGCAATCGATTCTGCCGTGCTCGTACCCGACGACGATTTCGTCGCGACCAGGCAATAGTGCAATCGCGGATGCGGCGAGCTTCGTGTGTGTTTCTCCCTCTGGGGAATCTGGAAGGCTCCAGATATAGCCTCTCTTACGAGTAGCAATCCCGAGACACTTTCCATCCGAGGAAAGAGACATGCTGCTCAGTTCTTCTTTTGTTGCAGGCCGCCAAGCTCCCGTTTTTACGCCATGCTCAACATTCCAGCAGCTCACCGCATGGTCGCCGGCCGCGTAAAGCGAAGTGGAATCGGGAGAGAATTGCAGGCCCACGACGCTGTCCGCGTTCCAGGTTTGATCGAGCGTTCCGTTGGTCTGGAATCTGGCGAGGACAAAGTCGATCTCGCCGCGGGAGAGATTGCCATCGGTCGCAGTCCCGCCAGCGAGGATCTTTCCATCCGATTGAATCAGGACATCTCGCCACAACTCGTAGGAATGCCCCATCGCGGCGAGAACCGTTCCGGCCGTGCCAAAGCTGGCGTCCAAAGCGCCATTCTCTTGTAGACGGACCAGAGCAGCGAGATTGGGTGGCCCTGGCGCGCTCGCTCCCGCGACGACAATCTTCTGGTCGGGCTGAATGGCCAAAGGTAGAGTCTCAGCATCATCGCCAAAAACCGCCAGCGTGGAGAGACCTCCTTCTCCGAACGTGTCATCCAGGCACCCGTCCTGGTGAACTCGCAAGATGGCGATTTGATAATGTGGGAGAAAATCAGCCCCCACGACGATTCTTCCGTCGCTCTGTAGCGCTATCCTCCGTGCCACCAGGTTGGCATCTCCGACGCTCAACACAGCCATGCCATCCTGGCCAAAACTGGCATCGCGCGTGCCATCGGCATGGCATCGAACGAGCGCGAGACGCGTTTTTCCTTCTTGTTGCGTCTCGCCGGCGACGACGATCTTGCCATCCTCTTGCAGGACGATGGCATAGGCGCTATCGAGATGAGAGACGGCTGAATTGTCGACCGAGCCCGATCCCGTCCCAAAATCCGGTTCCAGGACGCCGGAGGCGTCGTACCGCACTAGAATCGGCGCGGTCGTGTTCCTCTCATCCTTCTCGTCGGCGGCATAGCCCACGGTGACGATCTTGCCGTCTGGTTGTAGGCACGCTGCCCGCAGGTGTTCGTGCCGGCGACCAGTGCCAGCTTCGTGAATACCGCCTTGAAAGGCGGGATCCGGTGTACCGTCGGGAAGAAAGCGCACCAGGATGAATCGCGTGCTCATTTGCTCGGGGCCGGCCGGATTTCGATCGAAGTAGGTGTCTCCGACCAGGATGAATCTTCCGTCCGGCTGACAGAGGACGATGCGACCAAAATCCCGATGGAATCCCGGCTCAGCCGGTTCGTAGGTCTTGTACTCAAAGTCCTCATCCCGGGTACCATCCGGATTGAAGCGAAGCACTACTGCCCCGTAGGGATGACCGCGCCGTACAAAGAATCCTGCCGCTAAAACCTTTCCGTCAGGCTGCGTGGCAAGACTGAAGATCTGGTCGTACCAGGCAAGATCGAGCCAGGCGGCTCCACTGGTTTCCAACATGCTGTGCAGTTGCCAGTTGTTGGTGTTCCAGACTCGCACGAGGCCGTCGTCGCAGCCAGCGGCGAGCCATTGCTCGTCGGGCGAGAGCGCGACTTCGTTGACTTCGCTGCCGCAGTCGAGCAGACGTTCCAACTGCCGGTCGCCGCCGCGCCAGATGCGCACCTTGCCGTCGGCGCAGGCGGTGAAGATCCATTTCCCGCTTGGCGAGAACAGCAGGCGGTACACATCCGCCGGGTGTTTGGGAAGAAATGCCTCGCGCACATGGACGCGACTCCGCGAGTAATGCCAGGCGAACTCGCGCAGGTCGTAACCTTCCTCGGGCTGCTCGTATTTCGCCAGCAGATCGATCGCCTGCTGGGGATTGTGAGCCGCGAACGCCTCTCCCGCGCGCCGTACATCGGCGGCATAGAGCTGCGCGTTTAGCTCGTGGCGCGTGGCGCGCTCGATTGTCAGCGCGAGAGAGATCCGAGCGTTCGAGTAGGTCAAAAAACCCAGCAAAGCGGTGACGCCCAGGAGGACCACGGCGAACAGGCTGGCCCATTGAGGATTGCGGCGACACCACTTGGCGGCACGTTCGGCCGGCGTGGCCGGACGCGCCTGGATCGGCTCACCCGCCAAGAAGCGCCGCAGGTCGGCCGTTAACGCTCGCGCGCTGGCGTAGCGCCGGGCCGGCTCCTTCTCCAGGCACTTCAGGCAGATTGTCTCCAGATCGCGCGGCACGTCGCGGCGCAGCGCGCGGAGCGGCGCCGGCGCCTCGTGCATCACTCGTCGCAAGGTCTCGACCTGGGTTGTGCCGTGGAAGGGGGCGCGATCGGTAAGTATTTCGTACAGCAACACGCCCAAGCCATAGACATCGGAGCGCGGACCGATCTCGGCGAGATTGCCCGCTGCCTGCTCGGGAGGCATATACATGAGCGTGCCCAGCATCGCACCGGTGTGCGTCAGATCGAGCGTGGCATCGGTCACCTTGGCCAGGCCGAAGTCCATCAGTTTGGGCACGTGCTCTAACTCGGACGACGTTTCGCCTCGATCGTCTTCCGTCGACGGCACCATCAGGACGTTGCTGGGCTTGATGTCGCGGTGCAGCACGCCGCGCTGGTGCGCATGTTGCACGGCATCGGCCAGGGCCGCCACCGTGGCGGCGGCGGTCCGCGCTTCGACCGGTCCCGGCCGCAGGTCCATCCACGCGGACATCGTCGGCGCATCGTAGAATGCCGAGACAATGATCGGGATGGCGCCGGAGTAGCCGCTCTCGTGAACGGTCACGATGTGCGCGTGGTCGAGCCGCGCCGCGGCCTGCGCCTCTTGCGAAAACCGTTCGAGCAGCTCACGGTTCGCCAGGGCCTCGGGACGCGGAACTTTGAGCGCGACCTCGCGCCGTGTCTCCGGATCGAAGGCGCGATACACGATGCCGAATCCGCCCATGCCCAGTCGCAAGCGAATCTGAAAGCGGCCGATCCGCCGCGGGATTTGCACGTCGAGCTCGCGCCCGCCGGACGTCGTATCGCCCAGCGGCATCGTTTCGCCCGTCGCCGAGCGGGCGGCTCGCTCGCGCTCTTGCCGCAGGCCGTGCAACAGATCGAGACATTTCTGAGCCGCGTGAAGTTGATGGGCCAGTTCCGGTGGCAACGAGTCGTCGCTCGCAGCGGTGCGCGACGACAGGCCGCCGTCGAGGCGCTGCTGGTAGTCGACCAGTTGGTCGGTCATCGGATCGTCATGTGCTCGATCGTTCATCGTCGGACTTCCGTCCCAGGTCGAGAGCGAGTTTCTGGACGGCGCGCGACCAGAGCTTGCGCGCCGCCTCGGTCGAGCGATTCATCCTTCTGCCCACCTCTTCGAAGGGCAGACCTTGCAAACTTCGTAACTCGATGGCCTGGCGTTGATCGGCCTCGAGCGTGGCGAGGGAGGACTCGACGCGCGCTTGTTCCTCGCGTGCGGCCAGGTTGGACAGCGGGCGGTCTTCGACCGCCAGGTGGTGCAGAACGCCCGCGGCCGAGCTGTTGGTCCCGCGGAGGGGAATCTCGCGCGAGACGTTTCGCTTGCCCGCCTTTTGAAATCGTCGATGGGCGTCGCAGACGTTGTTGAGCAGGATCTGCTTAAGCCAGGCGCGTAGCTCCGGCTCGGTCGTCCCCTGGAACCTGGGGAAATCGCGCACCGCCTGCAAGAGGCTTTCTTGCACGAGATCGGACCTGGCGACCTTGGGCTGCACGTTGGTATCGAGTGCGTCGGTGGCGACGACGAGCAGGAAATCGCGATAGGCGTCGAGCAGTTGCCCGAGCTTCGAGTTCGATCCGCCACGAACGGCCGCGAGCGAGGCGGACAAGTCGGCAGGCTGCGCACTGCACGGATCGCTGCGAAACATGTACCTGCCCTCTATAGGCGTATCAATCGCTCCGATGCGGACACCACGATCTGCCGAGGCCAGGCCGCGCGCTCCACTGCCAGGCACCCATGAGGACCCGCGTCGCTCACGCATCGCGCTTGGGATTCTTGTTCGGCGCGATCAAACTCGTCGTGTCGTCGTGCTGTTGTGGTCATTCAAACGGTTGTGAACCACGACGACACCACGGCAAACTCCGTCAGTCTAATTTGGCCGCGAAGCAAGAGCCAGCGAAGTTTCGCGGAAGAACTGGGGAAGCAGCGCGGCGCGATTTTTTCTTCGAGTTCTTCGACCGGTGCCCGATTTTGCGCGTCCGGTGGGCGATGGAAATACGCCTCCGCCGAGCGCGGTTGCGTGACGGCCTTCGAGCCACGCCTCGCGCGAAGAGACGCAAGCGAGATCCCTTCGTCCGGTCGTGCCGGATTCGCCGCCTTTAAAAGATAAGGCGCCAGTCTGCGCGCAGTGGCGGCTCGTGCGCCGATGGATGGTTAGCGCACGTCGTTGCTGCCTGGTCCTACTGGCCTCACCGGGTTGGTTCACAATGGGTATCCCATACGCGCGAAGCTATTCGGCGTCGACTAAAGGCCTCGCCCGCCGTGAGGTGACTTGTGAGCACTGTGGGTCGCAATTCATCTATCTCTTGTCGCGCGAGGCAACGGGTCAGGGTACCAGCTTTCTGTTTCTCGACAACCAGGGCGCTGAAGATCGCGCAATCCAAGCAGCCGAACAGGAACTTGCCAAGCGACTGCAAGAGGACGTGGACCCGGTGCCTTGTCCTGACTGTGGACTTTATCAGCGAGAGATGTTTTCGGTCATTTGCAGCGGCTTGTATTGGTGGATGATTGTTCTGGCGGTCGTCGGCTTTGTCGGCTCATTTATTTGTCTGCTCTTGCTTTCCTGGTTGTTTTGGAATACACGCGGCGCAGCGGCGACCACGGCCGCGGTCGGCGGCGTTTTCGGCGGCGCACTGATTGGATTGGGTTCGCTCAAATGGCGAAAACTGCGATGTGCGGCCTATGACCCGAACTCGCAGCACCGAGCAGATGCAAGACGGGCCAACCGGGAACGCACGATGCTAAGGGAAGAGTTTGAGCGCGACGGCATTGAACGTTTGATGGCTCCCCTCGTGCAAGAACACGTAAAGGGCGAACTGAGCGAAGCGCGCCACGACTTGGTGCTGCGGCTGCTCCTGTCTTTGTTTTTTGTCGTGATAGGTGTGGGATTCCTTATCTGGATGCGGCAAGAAATAGTCAATGGTCTCGCCAGCAACTC